>JAISXZ010000179.1 GCA_031270275.1 Eubacteriales Family XIII. Incertae Sedis bacterium
TGTTCGCGCCGGACAGCGACGTTACAAGGCAGGATATGGCGGTGATTCTGTACCGCTACGCCCGGTTCATGGACATCGATCTGCCGAAGAAGGAGGAAGCCATACCCTTCGCGGACGACGCCGAGATTGCGGACTACGCGCGGGAAGCTCTGTACGCCATGCAACAGGCCGGAGTGATCAGCGGCAAGCCCGGCAACATAGCCGACCCGAAGGGCAACGCGACAAGGGCGGAAGTCGCCGCCATGCTGCATAGGTTCATTATGGCTGCCGGCGACGGCGATATCAGATAAGAGCGACGGGAAACGAAAAAACCCCGTAGGTTTGGCGGGCGGGGCGGCGGGCATGCCCGCCGCCCCGCCATTCCGCCGATATGCCCTTGCAATCCGCCGCCGCCTGTGGTAGAATCTTTTCTGTAAGACGACAGCCGAACTAGTAACCTTTGTCAGATCGAGACTGTTCAGCTAGCGTGGCAGCCGAACAGCAACCATAAGGAGGGAATATTGTGAGAATCGTGTTCATGGTCTTTATCGCGATAGCCAGCGTTGTGCTCATAGGCAGCATCCTGCTTCAGTCCGGCAACAGCGCGGGGCTTTCGGGCTCCATCGGCGGCGGCGCCGAGCAGCTTTTCGGCAAGAAGAAGGGCCGCGGCTACGAGGCCATACTGAGCAGGATAACGACGGTGGGCGCGGTCGTGTTCATAGCCTGCTCGCTGGCCCTGGTGGCCGTAGAAAGCTGACGCGGCGCTCTGCGTGCCTCATATCACGTAATCCCAGAACTCCTCCTGCCTGAACTCGACGCTCTGGCCCCGATCATCCTGCCCCTCGTCGGGCCTGAACTGCAGCTCGGGGTCCTTCACGCTGACGCGCGTCTTTTCGGGCACGCTTTTCGTTATGAAGGCGTTTGAGCCTATGACGACGCCCTCGCCTATCACCGTGTCGCCGCCGAATATCGAGGCGCCCGAGTACACGGTGACGTGATCCTCTATCGTCGGGTGGCGCTTGGCCCCCTTGAGCAGGCGGCCGCCCCGGGTGGACAGGGCGCCGAGTGTGACGCCTTGGTATATCTTCACGTAGTCCCCGATGACCGTCGTCTCGCCTATGACGATGCCCGTGCCGTGATCCAGGAAGAAGTGATGGCCTATCGTGGCGCCTGGGTGTATGTCTATGCCCGTGAGGCTGTGGGCGTGCTCCGTCATCATGCGGGGGATGAGCGGCACGTCGAGCAGATACAGCTCATGCGCAAGGCGGCTCACCATGATGGCGTATACGCCGGGATAGGAAAGGATTATCTCGTCCTTGCAGGAGGCGGCCGGGTCGCCGTCAAAGGACGCGTCCACGTCCATAGACAGCAGATGCCTTATCCTTGGCAGGGTCTCGAGGAAGGCGCGCGTCGCGAGGCTGGCGCCCGCAGCCACCTTCTGCTCGTCCCGCCCGCCGTCGGCCCTCGTGCGCAGCGCGCGCCGTATCTGCCTTTCGATGTTGTATATCAGGTTTTCCAGAAGCTCGCCGACAAAATACTCTATGCCGTCCTCGCGCAGGCGCTTGCCGCCAAAATAGCCCGCAAAGATCAGGCAGCGCAGATCCTCGATTATGTCTATCACGATCGCCTTGTTTATCTGCTTGTTCACTTCGATCTTTATGATGTCGGGCTCGTTCCTGTAGCTCTCGACCATAAGCGCGACCAGGTTGTGGATGCTTTCGTCGGGCGGCGCAGCCATTGTGATCCCCCTTCCTGCCGTCGCTGTCTGGGCCTCTGGCGGCGGCCCGCCATTCAGCGGGCCAGCCCGCGCAGCGCCTTGGCCAGAAGCTCGGCCTCCCCTGCGGTGTTGTAGAACGCGAACGACGGGCGCACGGTTTCCTCCAGGCCGAAACGCCGCAGTATGGGCTGGGCGCAGTGGTGCCCGGCCCGCACGGCTATGCCCATGCCGCTCAGGTATCTGCCCACCTGCCCCGTCTCGTGGCCCTCGAGCACGAACGACAAAACGCTGGCCCTGCTGACTGCGGAGCCTATGAGGCGCAGGCCGGGCACGCGCGAAAGCTCGTCGGCGGCGTAGGCCAGCAGCGCCTGCTCGTAGGAGGCTATCGCGTCCATGCCTATCGCGCTAACGTAGTCGATGGCCGCGCCCAGCCCAACGGCGTCCGCTATGTTCCCCGTGCCGGCCTCGAACTTCTGCGGCGCGGCCTGGTACAGCGTCCTCTCGAAGCTCACGTCCGCGATCATGTTGCCGCCGCCCTGGTACGGCATGGCCGCCTCCAGCGCCTCCCTCTTTCCGTAAAGGACGCCTATGCCCGTAGGCCCGTATATCTTGTGGCCCGAGAACGCGAAGAAGTCGGCGTCCAGCGCGGACACGTCCAGCGGCATGTGCGACACAGACTGCGCGCCGTCCACGCAGACGGCGACGCCCCTGCTATGGGCTATGGATATGATCTCCCCTATGGGCGTCACCGTCCCGAGCGCATTGGAGACATGCGTGGCGGACACGAAGCGCGTGCTGGGGCCGAAAAGCGCCGCGTACTCGCGAAGCATTATCTGGCCCGTGCCGTCCACAGGCGCGACGCGTATGAGCGCGCCCGTCTCGGCCGCGACCATCTGCCAGGGGACTATGTTCGCGTGGTGCTCAAGCTCGGTCAGGATGATCTCGTCGCCCGGCCGAAGCAGGGGCTTAAGAAAGCCCTGGGCGACGAGGTTGAGCCCCTCCGTCGTCCCCCGGACGAACACGATGTTTTCGGGGCCGGGCGCGCCTATGAAGCGCGCGATCTTCGAGCGCGCCCCCTCGTAGGCATCGGTCGCGCGCCCCGCCAGCGTATGGGCGCCGCGATGCACGTTCGAGTTCTCGTGCTCGTAGAAATGGCTTATGCGGTCTATGACCTGGCGCGGGCGCTGCGTCGTGGCGGCGTTGTCCAGCCACACGAGCCGCCTGCCGTTTTCCACCGTCTCCGAGAGTATGGGGAAATCGGCGCGTACGCTGTCGAGGGGCCTGCCCCCGACGTAGGGCGCGGGGCCGGGCGCGGCGGGCGTCAGATCGGCGAGATAGCGCGCCGCGCCTTCGGGCGCCTCTGTGCCGGGCACCGCGCCCTTGGCCGCAGGCACGAGGGAGGGCCTGTAGGCCGGCCGGGGCGAGGCGCCGCCCTGCTCCGGCCCCGCCGCGCCGTCCAGGCGTCCGGGCGCGGGCAATGGCGCACTGTCCAGGGGCCCTGCGCCGGGCGCGGCGCCACCGCCATGCTCCGGGAAATAGGCCGCAGCCAGCTCGGCCAGCTCCCGCTCGCCGGGCAGCCCGTAGGCGCTCGGGGACAGGAAGCCGCTAGCTGTACTCATGGTATTCACCGACCTCGACGTCCTCAAGCACGGCTATGGCGTCGTCCGCCAGTATGGCGGCCGAGCAGTACAGCGAGAGCAGATAGGAGGCTACCCCGTCGTCGTCTATGCCCCTAAAGCGCACCGAAAGGCCCCTCGACTGCTCGTTGGGAAGCCCCGACTGGTACAGGCCGATGACCCCGCGCCTGTCCTCGCCCGTCCTGATCAGCATGATATTGGTCTTGCCGTTCTGCCCCTTGGGGTTTTTCAGGCCGTCCACGAACAGCTTGTCCGTGGGGACCAGCGGTATGCCGCGCCAGGTTATGAAGGTCCCGCCCGAAAGGCTGGCCGTCACGGGCGGCACGCCCCGATACGTGCATTCGCGCTCAAAGGCGGCTATCGCCCTGGGATGCGCTATGAAGAAGGAGGGGTCCTTCCACACCTTGGCGATAAGATCGTCGAGATCGTCCGGCGTCGGGGCGCCGCCGCGCGTGCGTATGCGCTGCGAATCGGCGGCGTTTTTCAGCAGCCCGTAGTCGTCGCTGTTGACGAGCTGGCTTTCCTGCCTTTCCTTCAGGCTCTCGACGGCAAGCCCTATCTGCTCGCCGATCTGGTCGTAGGGCGAGCTGTAGACGTCCGAGACCTTGGTATCGACGTTTATGATGGTGGAGATCGAGCTGAGCCTATGCTCGCGGGGCTTTGCCTCGTATTCGACGAAGCCCCTGGGTATCTCGATTTTCGCGGGATCCTGGCTGCACAGGGCGTCGAGCGGCGTGTCCCCCTCGACGACCTTGTTTACGCGGTAGATGCCCGCCTCAAGCCCCTTGAATTCGAGGAACCTCGCCAGCCATCTCGGCGTTATGGCCGCGAACTGCGGCCTTGTCTTCGTGACGTTCGCAAGCTGGTACGCCGCGTCGCGGCTGAGCGCGTTCAATAGTTTTTCCGCCATATCCATCCTCCTCCTCGCCTGTCGCTCCGCCAGCCGGACGCCGGGCATCCCGGCGGATCGACGGTCAATACTGCGGCATGCCCCTGTCGATGTCGCGCGCCCACGCGTTCACGCCGTCCTGCAGGTTCAAAAGCCGCCCCTTATACCCGGCCTCCCTGAGCGCGCGTATCGCGAATATGCTGCGCTGCCCTATCTTGCACAGGAACACGGCGTCGATATCCTGATCGAACTCGTCGATGCGCCGCGCCATCTGCCCGAGCGGTATGGGCTTCGCGCCAGGGAAGGCCGCTATGGCGCGCTCGTGCGGCTCCCTTATGTCTATGATCTGTATGGCATCCCCCGCGTCCAGCCTCGCCTTCAGCTCCAGCGCGGTCAGGCTTTCCACGGGGGCCTCGCCCTGCGCCGGCCTAAGCCCGCAGAACTGCTCGTAGTCCACGAGCTCGTGTATGCTCCTGTTCTCGCCGCATATCGGGCAGACGGGGTCCTTTTCAAGCCTCAGCTCGCGGAATTTCATGCGCCAGGCGTCAAACAGCAGGAGCCTTCCGACAAGCCCGCCGTCGCCGCCCGTTATCAGCTTGATAACCTCGCCGGCCTGTATGGTGCCCACCACGCCCGGCAGCACGCCCATTACGCCGCCCTCCGCGCACGAGGGCACGAGGCCCGGCGGCGGGGGCGCGGGGTAGAGGCATCTGTAGCAGGGGCCCTCCTTCGCGTAGAACACGGAAGCCTGGCCCTCGAACTGGAATATGGAGCCGTAGACGTTGGGTATGCCCAGAAGCACGCAGGCGTCGTTGACCAGGTATCTGGTCGGGTAGTTGTCGGTGCCGTCGGCAACCACGTCGTAGCCCCGCATGATCTCGAGCGCGTTCCCGCTGCTGAGCCTCGTCATGTGCTCCACGACGTTCACGTCGGGATTGATGCCCTTGATGCGGTCGCGCGCCGAGGCGACCTTGGGCCTGTCGATATCCCTGACGCCGTGTATGATCTGCCGCTGCAGGTTCGAGGCCTCGACGAAGTCGAAGTCCACGATCCCAAGCGTCCCCACGCCGGCGGCGGCCAGGTAGAGGGCCAGCGGCGCGCCGAGCCCGCCCGTTCCGACGATCAGCACCTTGGCCGCCCGGAGCCTCCTCTGCCCCTCCATGCCTATCTCCGGGAGCAGCAGATGGCGGCTGTAGCGCGAGATCTCGTCGTTTGAAAGCTCGGGCAGGCGGGAATCGTCTATGACGCTGCCGATGCGTGCGCCCACGTCAGCGATCCCCGCGCGTGGCCCGCGCGCGGCGCGAGCCGCCCGCTATGGCCGGCACCAGCATCACGGAGTCGCCCTCCGCGACCGGCGTGTCGAGGCCGCCCGTGCCCTTTATGCTGTCCTCGCCCACGTATATGTTGATGAAGGGGCGCAGCCCGCCGTCCTCGCCATAGAGGTGCTGGCGGATATCCGGGTAGGCATCCGCGAGGGACGAAACGAGCGCGCCCACGGTACAGCCTTCCGCATCCACCTCCGATTTACCGTCGGTGAAGGCGCGCAGGGCCGTCGGAATCAGCAAACTTGGCATTTTAGGCACACTCCTTTCCTTGTCATGCCTCCGTCTCCAGCGGCTCCCTTAGAAAGCCGCTGCGGTCAGGGGCCAGCAAAAAGCTCCCGAGCGCCGCGGAGCGCCCCTTCTCCACCGCGACTATTATGTACGAATAGTACGGCAGTGCGCGCTCGCGGTCGTATTCGGAGGGCGTTTCGGGATGGTCCGGATGCGAATGGTAGACCCCCACGACGCCCATGCCCATCCTGCGGGCGGCGGCCTCCCCGCGCATGAAGTCGTCCGGCCCGATGGCAAAGCGCCGCCCGCGCTCGCCTTCGACGCGGGCGTTCTCGACGGGCAGGGCGGCGGACACGCTGCGAGCGCCGTCCGCGCCGTCCGCGCCGATAAGCAGGCCGCAGCACTCGTCGGGGTAGGCGCGCTCGCCTTCCTCGCGTATGAGCTTCTCCGCCTCCGCCGAAAGCCTCGTCATATCCCGCCCCCGTCGCATACGATTCCGTCCCAGAACAGCTCCGACAGATAGCGCGAGCCGCTGTCGCAGAGCACGGTCACGACCACCGAGCCCGCAGGCAGCCCCGTCGCGAGGGCAAGGGCGGCCGCGACGTTGCCGCCGGAGGACACGCCGACGAAGACGCCCTCCTCCCGCGCCAGCCTGCGCGCCATGGCGTAGGCCGCCTCGGTGGCCACGGGCGCGACGCCGTCCTGAAGGCTCTCGTCCAGGATGCCGGGCCTGATCGTGGAGCCCATGTGCTTCGTCCCCTCTATGCCGTGGAAGGGCATGTCCGGCTGCACGGCGATGGTCCTTATCGCGGGGTTTTCCGATTTCAGGCGGCGCGCCACGCCGACAAAGGTCCCGGACGTGCCCATTCCCGTGATGAAGTGCGTGACCCTGCGCCCCGTCTGCTCCCATATCTCGGCGCCCGTCGTGTCGAAGTGGGCCTGCGGGTTTGCGGGGTTGTTGAACTGGTCGGGGTAGAAAAAGCTGTCCGGGCTGGCCTCCACCGCCCCGCGCACCGCGAGGAAGGCGCCGTCCGAGCCCTCGAGAGGATCCGTCTCGACGATCTCCGCGCCATAGGCCAGCATCGTCCTCTTGCGCTCCGCCCCCGTGTTGCGCGGCATGTAGAGCCTGACGCCGAAGCCCAGCGCGGCGCCGATCATCGAGTAGGCTATGCCCGTGTTGCCGCTCGTCGCGTCGATGATGGTCTTGCCCCTGGACAGGGCGCCGCTTCGCACGCCCTCCAGTATCATGGCCTTTGCCGCCCTGTCCTTGACCGAGCCGCTAGGGTTGCAGAATTCCGCCTTCGCCAGCAGCCTGACGCCCGGCGCGGCGGCCGCTATCCTTCCCAGCTCGATCAAGGGCGTGTTGCCCACGCAGTCCAGTATCCGCATCCAAAGGCCCCCTGCCGCGCGATGCGCAGGCGGCCGCGGCCCGCCGCTCCCCACGCAATCATATATAACATATATGATAAATATATTATATGTCCCGATCCTCCGTTTGTCAACAGGCAGAACAGAATATTTTAAATTAGCCTGCCCAAGCTGCTCCCCACCCACTTAAATCGAAACTGCTCATACGCCGCGTCAGTTTTGTTCAGATCGGGTTCTGGGGGCGATTTTGGCTCCCGGAGCGTACTGCAAGCGGGAAACTGCGTTTCCCGCTTCCGTTAGGGGGCTCATCGCCCCCTTCGGCGGCCGCCTGCGCGGCCTGAAC
>JAISXZ010000210.1 GCA_031270275.1 Eubacteriales Family XIII. Incertae Sedis bacterium
CTCACCTACTTAAATCGAAACTACTCACACGCCGCGTCAGTTTTGTCCAGATCGGGTTCTGGGGGCGATTTTGGCTCCCGGAGCGTACTGCTTGGTACGTGAGGAAGACAATAATCGCAGCCAGGTTCCGAGATGGGCAAAAATGGCGTGGCGGGTGAGTAGTAACAACGCGGCGACATCCTGGCGGCCGGCCCGGCGCCACGCTTTGTCGCAGAGCCTCGCCGAATCTGCGGGTCCGCCTGCGTTTTGCTTCGCGCAGGCCGCCGTGCTGTAACGCCAATCTTGCTGCTGCCCTGGCCCGGGATCGGCATGGGCGGCGAAAACGGGGAAAAGCTGTTGATGAAGCGATTCGTTTGACAGCTTTTGTATTTTTGCCCCGCGCGCCGGCGCCGCAGACATTCGGAACCCTGATCGGAGGTGCAGAGCGGACATGGGCGACAAGCTGATCAAAACCATCACGGGCGTCTACCTGAAGGGCAGCGCCATAGTGATGGCCATCATGGCCGCAGCCTTGTTTTTCTTCGACTGGCGCGCCGGGGCCGGCGCGCTTGTTCTCGCCGCCATCCTCGCGGCAGTGTTCATGACGGTACGCGCCAGACAGCGCGTGTGGATGGACGGCTTTCTCGAGGGCGCGGTCGGCGAGATAGACAAAACGCTGCGCTACGCCATAAAAAAGCATCCCCTGCCGCTCTGCCTTACCGGCGGCGACGGCAGGATAATGCTCGCGAACGAGAATTTCAAGGCGCTCTATCCTGGAACGGTGGCCATGAAGTCGGAGATAAGCCAGCTCACCGGCAGGAAGCACGAGGAATTCTTCGCGGAGGGCGGCAGGCACGTGCAGCTGGAGGCCGGCGGCAGGATATTCAAGGTCATCCCCGCGTACATGGACGACAACAGGTCCATGACGGCCCTTCTGTACTGGATAGACGTCACGGACTATGAGGGCCTGAAGGCGAGGTACGCCGACGAAAGGAAGTGTTTCGCCCATGTTCAGGTGGACAACTACGACGAGCTTCTCGCCAGCTCGCCGGACGACAGGAAATCCCTGATCGCGGCCAGCATAGAGAAGGCCGTCCGCCAGTGGGCGGCGCGCATGGACGCCTCGGTCGTGCGCTACTACACGAGCAAGTATTTCCTGGTCTTTGAAAACCGCCATTACGCGAAGGCTGCGGAGATGAAGTTCAACATCCTCGACGAGGTGCGCGCGATAGAGACCGACGCCGACTTCCCCGTGTCCCTCAGCATAGGGGTCGGGGTCGGCGGGAAGACGCCGCAGCAGACGGACGAATACTCGGCCTTCGCGCTCGACCTCGCGCTCGGGCGCGGGGGCGACCAGGCCGTGGTAAAGAGCGGCGCCAGCGTGGACTACTACGGCGGCACGCTCCAGGTGATCGAGCGCCGCAACAAGGGCAAGTCCCGCGTCATGGCGCACGCGCTGCGCCAGCTCATCGAGCAGTCGTCGAAGGTCGTCATAATGGGCCACAAGGACCCGGACATAGACTCGCTGGCGGCGGCGGCGGGGGTGTCGAGGATCGCCGCCAACCTCGGCAAGGACGCCTATATCGTCATAAACGGGTACAGCCACTCGCTGGCCGACTTTTTCAAGGCGGCGGAAAGCAGCGGGGAATACCGCTTCATAGACGGCGCCGAGGCCATGGAGATAACGGACAGGAACGCGCTGCTCGTCGTGGTCGATACGCACAGGCCCAGCCTGACCGAGGCGCCGGGGCTCATAGGCAGGACGGAGAAGGCCGTCGTGTTCGATCACCACCGCAAGGCCGAGGAATTCATCGAGAACGCCACCCTGAGCTACATGGAGCCCGCGGCCTCGTCCACCTCGGAGCTCGTCACCGAGATCCTTCAGTACATGGCGGACAAGAAAAGCCTGCTGAAGCTGGAGGCGGAGATGCTTCTGGGCGGCATCATAGTGGACACGAACAGCTTTTCCGTAAAGACGGGCGTCAGGACCTTCGAGGCCGCGTCGTGGCTCAGGCGCAACGGGGCGGACACCGCCGTGGTGCGCCAGTACCTGCAGAACGACATGGAGGACTTCAGGCAGCGGGCCAGCATAATATCGAACGCCAAGTTCCTGAGCGGCGGCATAGCCATCTCGAGGAACGAGGGCAGGCACGCGAACGCCCAGATAATAAACGCGCAGGCCGCCGACGAGCTGCTCGACATCAAGGGGATAAAGGCGAGCTTCGTGGTGGGGGAGACGCTCTCCGAGGTCGTCATAAGCGCCCGTTCCCTAGGCGAGGTGAACGTGCAGGCGATGATGGAGAAGATGGGCGGCGGGGGGCACCTTACCATGGCGGCGGCCCAGCTGAAGGGCATTTCGGCCGACGAGGCCGTGGATATGCTGCAAAAGCTGATCGCCGGCTGATCACTTGCTTCGATAGAGAAACTGCCCGGCGTCGATGGGCGAGAATGGCGTGGACGCGGGGCGCCAGCGTTAAGGAGGCGTGAGACTATGGTTGTGATACTGGCAAAGGACGTACAGGGGCTTGGCAAGGCCGGCAGCGTCGTGAAGGTCAAGGACGGCTATGCCAGGAACATGCTGATACCCAGGGGCATGGCCGCGAAGGCCACGGACGGGAACATCAAGAGCCTTGAAAAGCAGAAGAAGGCCCTTGACGACAAGAGGCGCAGGGAGCTTGCGGCCGCAGGCGCCCTCGCGGAGAAGATGGGGCGGCTCACCGTGAGGATATCGACGAAATCGGGCGAGAACGGCCGCCTGTTCGGCTCCATAACCTCGAAGGACATAGCCGCCGCGCTCAAGGCGCAGCACGGCGTGGACATAGACAGGCGCAAGCTGGCGCTGGAGGGGCCGATAAAGAACATCGGCGAATTCAAGGTCGAGGCCAGGATATACCCTGAGGTCAGCGCCTCGATAAGCCTCCTGATAGAGGCGGAGGCATAGCGCCCCGCGGGCCGGCGCCGCCGGCCGCCCAAGCATGAACGAGAGAATACCCCCGCACAACGACGAGGCGGAAAAGTCCGTGCTCGGCGCCCTGCTGCTCGACGGCGACGCCCTGCAGGACGTCATGGAGCTGCTTCGCGCCGAGGACTTCTACAGCGAGGCGCACCGGGAGATATTCCGCGGGGCGGAGGCCCTTTACCAGCGGAGGGTCCCGGTCGACGCCCTGACGGTCTCCGACGAGCTCAAGCGCAGAAAGTCCCTCGAGATGGCCGGCGGCAGGGGCTACATAGCCATGCTCTCGACCGTCGTGCCCGCCTTCTCGAACGCGGCGCAGTACGCGAGGATCGTGGCCGAGAAGTCCCTGCTGCGCCGCCTTATAGGCGCCGCCTCCGACATAATGGAGGACGCGTACAGGGACGCCCGCGACGCGCGGGAGTCGCTCGACGACGCGGAGCGCAGCATCCTCGAGATAGCGCAGTCGGGGCAGCGCAAGGACTTCGGGCATATCGTCGACGCCCTGAGGGAGAGCGTCGAGCGCATAGAGAGCGTCGCGGAGGCCAAGGGTCTCACCGGCCTGACGACGGGCTTCGCGGATCTGGACCGGCTCACCTCCGGCCTGCAGCGATCCGACCTGATCGTCGTGGCGGCGCGCCCCGGCGTGGGCAAGACCGCGTTCGCGCTGAACATCGCGCACCACGCGGCCATGAAGGCCAAGGCCCATGTGATGATCTTCAGCCTCGAGATGTCGAGAAGCCAGCTCGCGAACAGGTTCCTGAGCATGCAGTCGCGCGTCGATATAAGCCGCCTGAGGGACGGGCGCCTCGGCGGGAAGGACTGGGACGACATAAACGAGGCGATAGACGAGTTCCTCGACACGGCCATATTCATAGACGACACGCCGGGCATATCCGTCATGGAGATCAGGAGCAAGGCGCGCAGGCTGAAGGCGGAGAAGGGGCTGGAGCTCATAATCGTGGACTATCTCCAGCTCATGCGGGCGGAGGGCAGAAGCGAGAGCCGCACCCTCGAGATAGCCGGCATAACCCGCATGCTGAAACAGCTCGCCAGGGAGATGGACTGCCCCGTCATAGTGCTATCCCAGCTTTCGAGGGACGTCGAGAAGCACGGCAAGAGAAGGCCGATACTGTCGGATCTGCGGGATTCCGGGGCCATAGAGCAGGACGCGGACATCGTCGTCTTCCTGTCACGGGAGACCGTGGAGGACGACGACATGCCCATCGGCGAGCAGAACGTCTGCGAGGTGAGCATCGCGAAGCACCGAAACGGCGAGACCGCGCTCATCGAGCTGACATGGGTGGGGCGCTACACCAAGTTCGGCGACAGGGCCAGGGGCGCGG
>JAISXZ010000166.1 GCA_031270275.1 Eubacteriales Family XIII. Incertae Sedis bacterium
TAGGCAAATGGCTTGTGTGGATTTCCTGCGGCGTTGTTGTCGTCGGTCGCCATAGCCCCGCTATGGCTCCCTCCTCCGCCTAGCCGCAGAAAACCCATCCTGCGCCATTTATACAAAAACGAATGAGACACTACACTAGCAGATTGCCGCTGGAGCGAGTTTGAGCAAGTTCCCAAAGTCTGTGAGCAAAATCTAAGGAAATACCCGGTTTGTGACGGAAGCGGAGGCGGGCCCGCCGCCCCGCCCGCCTACCTTTGCGCGGCAACCAGCGGAATTCGTGCCGCAAATTCAGCCGCAGAATTCGAGCGTAAAAAAAGTTGACATCGATTCCGTCATGCTATATAATTCATACCAAGATTAGTGCAATGTGGCGTTAACCTTTTCCGTTGCACTTTTTTTGCGGGTTGCCGCTCAGGGCCGGCGGGCGCCGCGTTCGACCGACAGTATAATAGCCGCAAAAGATGCGGCTATTATACGGATTGAAATGCCGTGCGATTTTTTCGCCTTCGGCGAAAACGCACATGGCGGATACCATAAACGGCTTCGCGTTTATGGTATAATCTGCGGGCGGCGCGGCCCGAAACGGGCGCTGCCTGTCGTTCGGCGAGTCAATAGGGGGTAGACGATGTCACAGGGAGACAGGAGAACGGGGACCAGGGAACGCTATCTGTCGTTTTACTACGAGACGGCCAAGGAACTGCCGGCGGTGGCCTTGGACCCGAAGAAGACCGCGCTGCTGATCGTGGACATGCAGAACGAGTTCGTGCTCAGGGATTTCGGCGAGGCGCTGGAGTTCAAGGCAATGGGTGAGTGGGATCGCTGGATCCCCTTCCACGACAGGCTCGACAACATAGTGATCCCGAACAGCAAAAGGCTTCTGGCCGCCTTCCGCAGCAAGGGCATGGCCGTGACCTTCGGGCGCATCGCGTGCCTGCGCAAGGACGGCGAGGACCGCTCGCCCGTCCAAAAGTCCGACGGCTGGAACAACATGCTGCTGCATGTGGACAGCTTCGCGGCGCAGATGATCGACGAGCTCAGCCCGCTGGACAACGAGATCGTGGTGAACAAGACGACGGACAGCGTGACCACGGGCACAAACTACCTGATGCTGCTGCGCTTCATGGGGATCGAGACGGTTGTCGTCACGGGCATAGTCACGGATCAGTGCGTGGCAAGCACGATCAGGGGGCTCGCCGACGACGGCTTCAAGGTCATCTGCGTCGAGGACTGCTGCGCCGCAGGCTCGATGGAGCACCATGACGCGGAGCTTAGGATAATGAACATAATATACTGCGACGTGATGTGCACCGACGAAGTTCTGGCATTGATTGAAGAAGGAGGTTTCAAGGCATGAACGAACCGAAGATCAAAAACGTTTCGCTTATGCGCAGCATGGGCTTCTGGCAAGTCTGGGCTGTGGGGGTCGGCGCGGTGGTCGGCGACGGGGTGTTCCTCTATATGGCCGACGGGATACAGGCCGGAGGGCCGTCCGCGCTGATAGGGTTTTTCTTCGCCGGCGTCGTCCAGATGCTGCTCATGGTGGCCATGGGCGAGATATCCGTCGGCATGCCCCATGCTGGCGCCATGTCGGTATGGGTCGAAAAGTACATGGGCAAGTTCTTTGGGCTTCTTTCCGGCCTCACGTTTTCGGTCGGCTGGGTCGTCCTGGGCGGCTCGATAAGCGTGGCCCTGGGGCGCTTCACCTGCTACTGGTTCCCGTCGATGGATCTTGAGTTCGGCACCGTGTTCTGGGCCGCAATCTTCTTTTCTATATTCGTGCTCATGAACATCGCGGGGACAGCCATAGCGGGCAAGGGGCAGCTCGGCCTGGTCGTCGTGCTCGTGGCCATAATGGTGATCTTCAGCGTGGTCGGCTTCCTAAAGGGCCTGAACATGTCCAGCTTTACGCCCTTTATGCCAAACGGCTTCGGCGGCATGACCTCCGTCATACCCATAGCCACATACGCGTACATGGGCGCCGCCTGCATCTGCACTTCCGGCTCCGAATGCCGCAAGGCGACGGATCTCGGCCGTGCGCTGGTGTGGTCCAGCATAACCTTCATAGTCGTATACACGCTCGCGCTGTTCGTCGTGCTGGGCACCATAGACTGGCGTGACGCAAGCATGGACGTGTCCCCCTTCACGGCCGCCGCACAGATAATATTCGGCTCCGTCGGCGCGCACATACTGAACGTGGCCGCATGGCTCGCAGCGGCGACCTGCCTGATAATGGGCACGGTCTACACCCCGTCCCGCATATTCTACGCCATGGCCCTCGACGGCTATCTGCCCAAGCTCTTCGCAAGGGTCAGCGCGAAGACGAAGACCCCGGTGGCCGGCATCGTCGTCATCTGGATAATAGGCATCATCGGCATACTCGTCGCCTACTTCTTCGGCGCGACGGACTTCTATGTGACGCTCTGCAACCAGGCTGTCATAGCGTGGACGATATCGTGGGGGCTGGCGGTCATAGCCGGCATAAAGTACCGCAAAGAGATGGGCGCCGAAAGGATACGCAAGGAAGTCGGCTGGAAGCAGCCCTTCTATCCCGTGATCCCCATACTCGCACTTGCGGGCTGCGTGTACATACTGTACCTGAGCTTCTATGACATATGGCAGGTCGTGGGCCTGGCGATATGGGTGGTCATATACCTCATCTATTACGCCAATATACGCGCAAGGATAAAGAAGGGCCTCATAAGCGCCAACGCGCGGTTCTGACGCGCCTGCGGAAAGGGACGGTTGCCACGTGGACCAGGACAGGACCCCTTTGTTCGACGCCATACGGGAATACAACAGGATCAGGCCCGCATATTTCCGCATACCGGGCCATAGGTACGAGCGCGGCGTCAGCAGCCGCTGGACGGAGCTCGTCGGGGGCGAGATATTCAAGTTCGATCTGACCGAAACGCCGCTTCTCGACGACCTCCACCATCCGGAGTCGGCCATAAAGGAGGCTCAGGAGCTTGCCGCCGAGGTGTTCGGCGCGCTGCGGAGCTTCTTCCTCGTGAACGGGACCACCTGCGGCAACGAGGCCATGATCGCGTCCACGGCCTTTGAGGGCCAGAAGATCGCCATACCGCGCAACGCGCACAAGTCGGCGCTGATGGGCCTGATCATAAGCGGGGCGAGGCCAATCTACGTGATGCCGGGGCTGTCGTCGGAATTCGGGCTCCAGGGCGGCATAAGCCCGCAGGCGGCGGACGCCGTGTTCCGCGAAAACCCCGACTGCAAGGGGCTGATGGTCGTCAGCCCCACCTATTACGGCATATGCAGCGACATAAGGGGCCTGTCCGAGTCGTGCCACAGGCACGGCGCGGCGCTGATAGTCGATGAGGCCCACGGCGCGCATATGTATTTTTCGGAAAGGCTCCCCGACGGCGCGCTGGCGCAGGGCGCGGACATGTGCGCGCAGAGCATACATAAGGTGACCGGCTCGCTTACCCAGAGCTCCATGCTTCATATAGGCTCCGGGCTCGTTGACGGGGACAGGGTCGAGGCCACGCTCCACATAGTCCAGAGCACCAGCCCTTCCTACCTCCTGATGACCTCGCTGGATCTGGCCCGCCGCGAGCTTGCCCTGAACGGGCGCGGGCTTATCGCCAACGCCGTCGATCTTGCCCTGTACGCGAGGAACGCGATAGACGGGATCGACGGCATAGCCTGCGCCGGCGAGGGGATAACGGGGACCGCCGGCATAGCCGGCATGGACACCACGCGCCTTGTCATAAGCGCGGGCCGCATAGGCCTGACGGGCTTCGAGCTCAAACGCATCCTTTACGAGGGCTACGGGGTGGATCTGGAGCTGTCGGACCACGCCAACGCCCTGGCGATAGTCACGTTCGCCAACACGCGGGAGGATATCGACAGGCTCATAGCGGCCCTGCGCGACATAGGCGAAAAGCGCGGCGGGGGGCCGCCGATAGGCGACGGGACCCCGCTTCCGCCGATACCGCCGTATGCCCTCTCGCCGAGAGAGGCCTATTTTGCGTCCAAGCGCATCATCCCCTGGCAGGACGCCAGGGGCAAGGTCGCGTCGGAGATGATAGCCCCCTACCCGCCAGGCATACCCGTCATATATCCCGGGGAGATCGTCAGCGACGAGGTCTGGGAGTACGTGGAGGCTTTCCGGCTCAGGAAGGGCCATCTGCACGGGCCTGCGGACGGCGGGCTGGACAGCTACAAGGTTATCGACGCCTGATTGCGAGCCGCGGCCTGCGGCGAACGGCGGCCTGCGGCGAATGGAGGCAGACATGAAAGTCATAGATCTGACCCATCTTATATCGGAAGACATGCCCGTGTACCCAGGCACGGAGAAGCCCTTGCTGACCCCCGCCAACAGCTACGAGGAGGACGGCTTCAAGGAGACGCTCATGACCATGTTCTCCCACACGGGGACGCACATGGATCCGCCGGCGCATCTGTTCGCGGACAAAAAGACCCTGGACGCGTTTCCCGTCTCGCACTTCGTAGGCAGGGCGCTCGTCGTGGACTGCCGCGATCTGGAGGCCGGTGAGCGCATTGGCATGAAATACCTCGACAGGGACAGGCTGAACGCCGACAACGCGGAGTTCCTGCTGTTCAATACGGGCTGGAACCGCTTCTGGGGGCAGGAGGAATACTTCGGGGACTACCCGTTCATATCGGACGAGATCGCGGACTACATAATAAGGACGAGGAAAAAGGGGATCGGCGTGGACGCGATAGGCATAGACCCCATCGCGGACGAGAACCTGAGCATACACAGGAAGCTTTTCTCGGCGGCGGATATCGTCGTCATCGAGAACCTCGTGAACCTCGAGCTGTGCGGCAGGTCCATGTTCACCTTCGTCTGTCTGCCCCTGAACTGGGAATCGGCGGACGGCTCCCCTGTCCGCGCCGTCGCGCTCCCCTGACGCCGCGCGGGCGCGCCGTGTCCCGGACAGACAGAATCCGCACAAAAGTGCGGATCCTGCCTCGAGTATGAAGGAATATTAAATGATCCCAGTCGTGTGATCATTTAAGCGGGAATAAATGGCAACAGAAGATGCGGCGGCCTGATCCCGGACCGTCCCGACAGGCATCCTCCATCGTCCAGTATATCGGCCAGCCCCAGAAAAACTTTAGGCTTCGTTTAAAAAAACGGGAGCGGATGCTTAGGAACTGTTAAAAAACGGGGGCGGGCGTCACTTCATGCCCTTAAGCGAGGCCCTTACCGCGTCCGCCATGCCGTCGATGGAAACGACGCCCGTATGCCGGATCTCCTTGCCCTCCAGGTTCCTTAAGGCATCGGGGATCGCCGCCCCGCTCGCCTCGTGCAGCGCCCTTATGTTGGCGAAGCCGTCGCCCTCCACACTGAGGCCGATGGATCGCGCCACGCTGTCGGCGAACTTGAACGCGCTGGCGGTAGCCGTTATCAGGGCGGGCGCGTCGTCGCCGGACGCATCCCTGTAATCCTCGTATACCTTGTACGCCACCGCAGTATGCGTGTCGATGAGGTACTTTTCGTCGTTGTAGAGCCGGGCTATCGCGGCCTCCGTCTCGTGCATGTCGGCGGAGCCGCCGTAGAAGTCCCCGAGGGCCTCCCTGATCTCCGCATCCACCGAGAACCTGCCGTCCGCGTCCAGGCCCTCCATCATGGCCGCGGTCCTGTCCGCGCTGTCGCCGGACAGATGGTAGAGCAGCCTTTCGAGGTTGCTGGACACCAGTATGTCCATCGAGGGCGAGCTGGTGACGTGGAAATCCCTGTTGGCGTCGTACACGCCCGTCTGCATGAAATCCGCGAGCACCCTGTTCTCGTTGGACGCGCATATGAGCTTCTTGATCGGAAGCCCCATGCGTTTCGCGTAGTAGGCCGCGAGTATGTTGCCGAAATTGCCTGTGGGCACAACGACGTTCATCGGCTCCCCCGCCTTCAGCCCGCCGTATTCCAGCAGCTTGACATAGGCGTACACGTAGTAGGCGATCTGCGGTATCAGGCGGCCCACGTTTATGGAGTTGGCGGAGGACAGCCTGTAGCCGCAGGACGCCAGCTCCCTGCCGAAGGCCCCGTCTCCGAATATGCGCTTGACCCCCCTCTGGGCGTCGTCAAAATTCCCTTCGATGGCGAACACGTGGGTGTTCCCGCCGATCTGCGTCACCATCTGGCGCTCCTGGACCTGGCTGACGCCGTCCTTCGGGTAGAACACCACTATCTCGGTCCCAGGCACGTCCGAGAAGCCCTCCAGCGCCGCCTTGCCTGTGTCCCCCGACGTGGCCGTCAGTATCACGACCTTCTTCCCCTCCTTCTCCTTGTTCATGGCGGTGGTGAGTAGATAGGGAAGCAGGGACATCGCCATGTCCTTGAAGGCGGCCGTCCTGCCGTGGTAGAGCTCCAGGAACCACGCTTTTTTTGTCCTTGCGAGCGGCGCGATCTCAGGCGCGTCGAATTTTGAGTCATAGGCGCCGGCGATGCACCTTTCAAGCTCCTCCTCGCTGAAATCGGGCAGAAAACTTCGGACTATGTGGAAGGCCGTGTACGCGTAGGGCGTGCCGGACTTCTTCTCCGGCATGAACGGGAGCTGCGGTATCGCTTCCGGGACAAACAGCCCCCTGTCCTTCGCCAGGCCCTGTATTATGGCTTCCGTACCCCTTTTCGTCTCGTCATTGCCACGGGTGCTTCTGTATCTAATCATTCAACCATTTTCTCCTGCGCCTCCCGGCCGATGCCCGCCCGCCGGGCAGGCGCGAAACTGCGTCTTCCAGCCAGTCAACAGATTATCGCACTTCCTGCGTGTATACCAAGGTCTCGTTCAGATAGTGCCAGACATCCATCGTCACCTCGCTGATCCCCGTATCCGCCCTCAGCAGATCCAGCATCTGCTGATAGTCCGACGCCATGCCCATCATCGTATCGAGGTAGTCGGACTCCAGCTTGGCCTGATCCTCCGCCTTGACCTGGCTTGTGGTCTTTGCTATTTCAAGGACGAGCTTGCTGCCCTCGACGCGCGTGTACACCTTGGTCCCCTCGCCGAAGTAGGCCTCGAGCAGGGCCCGCAGATCGGCCCCCTTCTCGGCAAGCCACTGCTTCAGCGTGTCCTCGTGGCTTATGGTGGGCGTGACGACGGGCGCCGGCGGATCCGGCTCAACCGGGGCCTCGCCCACGCTGACGATCTTCGCCTCGCCGTCCCACGCGACCTTCATGCCCAGGGCCTCCGAAACGGCGCGGACGGGCAGATATGTGGTCCCGTTGACTATAAATGGCTCCACCATGGCGCCGTTGGCATCCCTGGGGATTATGGGCCGGCCGTTGACGTGTATCTTGACATTCGCGAACGTGGCCATGAGAGGATAGGTGCCGACGGAGGCGTAGACCGTCGCCGCCACCCCGAACAGAATGGATGAAACTATAAACCCGACAAGTATCCCCTTCGCCTTTTCGATGTTCATCTCGCCTCTCCGCCCCCGATCCAATCACATGCGGCGGCAGCGGCAAGCATATGGGCCCGGGGCTTCTCTTTGGTGAAATGCCGTGATGCTATTAAGTATGCCATAAACGCGGAGCGCAGCGAAGCCGTTTATGGTATCTGCCATGTGCGTTTTCGCCGAAGGCGAAAAAATCGCACGGCACTTCAATCCGTATAATAACCGCGCTCCCTGCGGTTATTATACCACACGCGACCTTATAAGTAAACCTTCATGATGCCCCCAAAAAGCACAAAAAATATTAAAAGTTTGCTACTCGGCCCCCGCGCCTACAGCTCGCGCAGCGCCTGCACTATCGTGATCTTGCCGGCGTCCGTGTCCTTCGCGCTCTTTATCGCCCTGGCCGGCGCCCCGGCGACCACGGTCCCGGCAGGCACGTCCCCTATCACTACCGCGCCGGCCGCCACCACGGCGCCCCGCCCTATGCGGACGCCCTCGAGCACGACGGCGTTTGCGCCTACCAGCACGTCGTCCTCCACTATCACGGGCTTGGCGCTCGGCGGCTCTATAACGCCGGCCAGCACCGCGCCGGCCCCTATATGGCAGTTCCTGCCGACAGTCGCGCGCCCCCCCAGCACGGCGCCCATGTCTATCATGCTCCCCTCGCCCACGACCGCGCCTATGTTGATCACCGCGCCCATCATTATGACCGCGCCGTCGCGTATCTCCGCCTGGTCGCGTATTATGGCCCCCGGCTCTATGCGCGCGTTTATGCCCTTCAGATCCAGCAGCGGTATGGCCGAGTTGCGGCAATCGTTCTCCACGGCCACGTCCTCTATGTCCTCGCGGCGCCCGTCGAGGGCCTTCTTGATATCGGCCCAGTCCCCGAACACGATCTTGTCGCCCACGCCGAAAACCTGGCAGTTCTCGAAGGGGATATCGCTTCGCGCCTTCACGTAGGCCTTTACAGGCGTCCTCTTTTTTGCATCCCTTATGAACCTGATGATGTCTTCCGCTTCCATGTGGCCCTCCTGCATTCGATTTCGGCATCGGGCGGATCGGGGCGCCCTGCCGCCGCAGCGATCATTGGACAGAATAAGTATACTACAGATTCCCGCTGTTTGGGGCAAAAATTTTGGGACGGGCCCTCTGCCCTAAAACGGGAAACGGGCGCTTTCGCGCCCGCTTCCGTACCCGACTTCGTGTGTTTTTCCGAAAAGGGCGCCGCTCACAGTCCCATGTACGCCTTCTGGACGTGCTCGTTGCCAAGAAGCTCGTCCCCCTTCCCCTCCAACGTTATCCGGCCGTTGTCCAGCACGTAGGCGCGGTCGGCTATCCTGAGGGCCTGCCGCACGTTCTGTTCCACCATCAGTATGCTCATGCCGCCGCTGTTCAGCTGTTTCACGATCCTCAGCAGCATGTCGATGATGTTTTTTGCCAGGCCCAGCGACAGCTCGTCAAGCATCAGTATCTTGGGGCCGCTCATAAGCCCACGTCCGATGGAGAGCATCTGCTGCTCCCCGCCGCTCAGGGTGCTGGATTTTCTGTCGCGGTATTTGTCCAGCACCGGAAACAGCCCAAACACGTAGTCCATGTTTTTTTGCAGCCTGGCGCCGTCCTTCCTGTAATGATAGGCGCCCAGCTGAAGATTCTCGCCCACGGTCATGTCGTGGAACAGCATCCTGCCCTCCGGGACGAGGCAGACGCCCCTTTTTGTGATCTCATAGGGCGGCACGCCCTGGATTTGCCTCCCCTCAAACTCTATGACGCCGGACAGGGGGCGGATAAGCCCCGAGATCGTTCGCATAAGCGTGGATTTGCCGGCGCCGTTCGAGCCGACAACGACCACGATCTCCCCCTCGTTCACGACCATGTCTATGCCGCGCAGGATGTTCAGGCCCTTGATATCGACGTCGAGGCTACTTATACTGAGAAGCATCGTAATCCTCCCCCAGGTACGCGGCGACCACCTTCTTTGATCGGACGATCTCGTCCGGCGTGCCGATGTCGAGAACCTCGCCGTAGTCAAGCACGACGACCTTTTGGCAGGCGCTCATTATCACCTTGAGGACATGCTCGATTATGAAAAGCGTGACGCCAAGGGTCTCGTTGGCCTTTTTCAGCAGCTTCAGCAGCTCCACGACCTCCGTGGGCGTGCAACCCGCGAACAGCTCGTCAAGCAGCAGCAGCTCGGGCTCGGTCGCGAGGGCCGCCGCCAGCTCCACCTTCTTTCTGTCGAACATGTTCAGCCTTTCGGTCATCTGGGACTCCTTGCCGCCAAGGCCGACGAAGTCTATGATCTCCCCCGCGCGGGCGCTGGCCCTGCGTTTGTTGCCATGCCTGCAATAGGCCCCGACCAGTATCGTCTCGAACATCTCGAGCTTGGGGAAGCTTTTGGCGTCCTGAAAGGTGCAGGCGATCCCGGCCTTGCACACCCGATGCGGGGCGAGGCCGGAGATCTGCGCGCCCCGGAAGGCGATGCGCCCCCGATCAGGGACGACATACCCGGATATGGTCTTGAAAAGCGTGGACTTGCCGGCGCCGTTCGGGCCGATCAGGCCCACGATGGCGCCCTCCTCGAATTCTAGGCTTATGTCGCTGTTCGCCACCAGGCCGCCGTATGACTTGGTGATGCCGCTGACCTCAAAAAACAACCGAATCATCTCCTTTGGGGGAAATGGCTGCCCGGCCGGGGCATGGCTGCCGGCCGGGGGGACGGGGGCGGCCCCCTGCGCCGCAGGGCACTACGCCGCCTTGCGCCTGCCCCGAAATATGCTGATCAGCCCGTTCGGAAGGAACAGTATCACAAGCGCCAGTATGATCCCGTAGATGATGCCCGGCAGGCCGGAATATCTGCCGCCGCCGAGCCAGCCCCGTATCAGCTCGTCCAGAATGATGATGACGGCGCCCAGGAGGGGCCCTTTGACGGTGCCCTTCCCCCCTACGAAGGCGACAATCATTATTTTCATGGTCACGTTGAAGGTGAATACGGCCGGCGGCTGGACGGAGCGTATGTACAGCACGTAGTACGAACCCACCAGCGAGGCCATGACCGCGCTCACGACGGAGGCGGCGATCTTCCATTTCGCTACGTTCACGCCCAGCGATTTTGCAAGATCCTCGTTCTCCCTCAGCGCGACGAACATCGTGCCCATCCTGGATTCGCGTATGACATGTATCGCGAACACGAACAGCGCCGTCATGGCCAGGGCTATATAGAACAGCGTCTGGCGATCCATCATGTAGATCTGCGGCATGATCAGCCCTCGCGGCCCCCTCGTGACCTCCACCCACTGCATGGACAGATTGTACAGCAGCTGCGCCAGCGCCAGGGTCACCATCGCGAAGAAGATATCCTTCACCCTCACGCTGATCGCGCCGACGATATAGGCCAGAGCCATGTTTGCCGCCGCAGCCGCCAGGATCGCCCAGACTATGTTTAGGTGCAGGTTCAGCACCATTATCGTGATGTACGCGCCAAGCCCGAAGAAGGCGCAGTGCCCCATGCTAAGCAGCCCGCAGAACCCGGCCAGTATGTTCCACGACTGCGCAAGGCAGACATACATGAAGGAGACGATCAGCAGGTTCAGTATGAACGCCATGATGTCTATCTGTACAAGGGGAAGCGCGATAAGTATCAGCAATGGAACGATTACAGCCTTGTTGCCCATCAAGAAGTCCTTCGCCTTGCCGCCCATGCGCATCAAGCCTCCTTATGTTCAGCTCCTGGATTTCAGCGCGAAAAGCCCCCGCGGCCGCACCACCAGGATGATCGCGAATATGAGAAAGAGAAGGACCATCGCGAACTGGCTTGACATCATGTTCAGCACCGCGATAAGGACGCCGACCAGAAGGCCGGAAAAGAAGGCGCCCTTCAGGTTGCCGAGGCCGCCTATTATGCAGATCAGGAAGCTCATCATCTGGTAGAAGCCCCCGATGGTCGGCTCCACGGAAAACAGGACTATCAGCATGATCCCGGAGGCCGACAGCATTACGTAGCTCACCGCGAAGGCGACGTTTTTCACCCTGTCCGAATTGATCCCGATGAGATAGGCCATCTCTTTCCGCTGGATCACGGCCCTGATCGTCTTGCCCGTCCACGTCCTTTTCAGAAAGGCGTGGAAGCCGATGAGGATCGCCGCAGACAGGACGAGCATGATCAGCCTCGTCTGCATGATCTGCACGCCGCCGATGCTGATCGTCCTCTCGATGATCCCCAGGGATCTCGGGGACGACGAGAACAGCAGGGTCGCGGCGTTCTGTATGATCAGGGAAATGCCCATCGTTATGATCATGTTCGTGAACTCGTCCCTCTTGGACAGCATGAACCTGCTGATCAGAAAGCTGATCGTGAAATAGCACAGAAACAGCAGGATGACAAACGGGACGATCCCCGTCTGCCAACCCGTGTACATGAAGAAGGTCAGGTACATGGCCAGCATCAGCCACGAGCCGAAGCTAAAGTCGGTAATGTTGAGCGATCCGCACTGGAAGGTGAAGCTGCTGGCGAAAAGCCCGTACACGCCCCCGGTGCAGAGGCCGTTTATCAGTATGGTCATGACTGAAGGAAAATCCAGGTTGAACATGATGTCCGCCTCCGATCAGATCAGGCTGTCCATATGGTCCTTGATCCCCTGCTCCAGGCTGAACTCGGGCGTGAAGCCTATTTCCTCCGCGGCAAGCCGGCTGTCTATGCACGTGTCGTCGATTATGGATGCCCCAGGATCGTCGATAAGCGTTATGTCCGCGCGGGGAAACACGTTTTTTATGGCCTGCACATAGGCCTCCATCGTTATGATCGCGCCGCCGGAGTTGTAGACCCCGCCCCTGCCGGGCTCGGCGAGGCAGGCGCACACGAGCGCCTTCGCGGAGTCCTTTACGTACTGTATGTTGAATTTCTCATGCTTCACGGCCTTTACCGACACGGCTTCGCCGACGGCGGACTTCTCTATCAGCTCGTTGTAATGGCTCGATCTCGAGCCGCCTTTCTTGCCCGCCCCGAAGATTATCGGCAGCCTGACGCCTATTATGCTCATGCCGTACCGCTCGCGGTACTGTTCGCCCATCATCTCGCAGAAAAGCTTTGTCACGCCGTACACGTTGGAGGGGCGGCAGGGCGCGTCGTCGGCAAGCAGGTCCATGTCGCGGACGTTTTTGCTGAAGAACTCGAATCGCCCCAGGACCGCCACGGAGCTGGCGTAGCACACGCGCGAGAGCCCGGCTATGCGGGCGGCCTCGAAGCAGTTCATCGTGCCTTCGCAGTTCAGCTTGAACGCGGCATACGGGAATCGCTTCGAGTCGTTGTTGCGAAGCGCCGCCAGATGGATGATGCTGTCGATGCCGTTCTTTGAGATGGCCTCCGCCAGGGACAGGGGGTTCAGGAGATCCCCCCTTATCGCGGCGGTTCCGGCGAAATGCCCCTCCATGCCGGGGGGCGGCCCCGGAAGCGTGTCGAATATGTAGACGCTGTGCCCCCGTTCCATCAGCCGTGCCGTCGCGTACATGCCGATAAAACCGTATCCCCCCGTAATGAGCGTTCGCATGGACAAAACACCTCCTGCGGGCGCGGCTGCCAGGCCTCCGCGCCCGCCCACAATCAAGACCGGCCGGGGGCGGCGCGCCCCCCGCTGCTTACTGGTTCTGGCTGCCGAAGGGTATCACCATTTCGGCCGTGGCCAGCTCCTTTGGATATACGACCCTGAACTCGTAGCTGCCGTTGCCGTCCTCGAACCACTGGCCGATGACCAAGGGGTCGCCTGCCCGCTCGTTGAGGTTGTTTTCAGGGTTGAACTTGACTCCCCAGTAGGCGGGCGTGTCGCCCGGCGCGATGTCGAGGCCGTAGATCGCCTGCCGGATGCTCTCGTAATCGTCCGCGCCGGCGTTTTCCACCGCCTGGAAGAAGGTCTTCAGGCCGCTGTAGGCGATCAGGGCGTGCGTCAGGGGATAGTGTCCCGTCTTCTCGTAAAAGGCTTCCTTGAATTCCTTCAGGCCCTTGCTGGAATCCTCCCGCATGGAGGGCGTGGTGTAGCAAAGCGACATGCAGCCCTCCGCCGCCTCGCCGATCTGCGCGAAATCGGGCTGATCATAGGCGACCCCGGTCGCGAATATGACGGGAGGCTCGTAACCGAGGGACTTGCAGGCCTTGCGGAACTTGTCCGCATCCGGGGGGAATTGGGACGGTATGACGATATCGCAGCCTGCCGCCTTCAGCTTCGTTATGATGGGCGTGAAATCGCTCAGGTTCTCGTCATATATCTCATATACGACCGGCGCGCAGCCGAGTTCCTCCAGCCGCGCCTTCACGATGGATGGCATCGCGCTCGGAAATCCCGTGTTCCCTACGATGCCCACCCTCAGATCCGCCGGATCCTTGCCGAGATATTCCTTCCCAAGCTGCAGGACATAGTCGGCGTGCGCGTTCGCGAAGCCCTCCGCCGTCACCATGTTCATGAAGTAGTTCTCGTATCCGCCCTTCAGTAGATCCGTTTCCCAGGTGACGGTCTCAAACATGAAGCCGTCGTTTTTCATGACGGCCGCCTGGATGGGTATGGACGAGAAGCCATAGGCGCCGACGAAATATTTCACGCCCTGCACCGACATGAGCCTTTCGACCTCGGACGTGGCGGTCGTGTCGTCCGGCGCGTCCGCGAAGACCAGCTTAAGTGGCCTTCCCAAGAGTGTCTTCTGTTCATCCTGGGCGATCTCCTGGGCGGCCTTCACCTCCGTGCCGACATAGCCGTTTGAGCCGGTCAGGGGCTGGATGATCCCGATCAGGAACTCGTCCCCCGAACCGGTGCCCTCTTCGGGCTGCGCGTCCGTGGAACCGCCGCCACCGCCGCAGGCGGAGAACGAGAGAATCAGAGAAATGCACAGCAACGCGACAAAAAGCTTTTTCTTCATGACAGCACCTCCATGCGCGGCGTCCGGCCGCTGGCGGATCGACAAAGGCATACGAAACGGTCCCGTCATCTTCCCTTCAGCCATAGACATCTTCCTCCTTTTCATGGTTGTTCCAAACACACGCGACGATCTGCCCATACCAAATGAAATATAATTTTATAATTACATTAACCTAACATTTGATGAAAGTCAATAGGGTTTTTGCAAATTGTATCCAAACAAGGCAAAAGATTTGGGAGAATTTTGGTTGACTTTGGGTGTCCAGCATGATAGAGTGGGACTTATAGTACGATAAAAAATACTTTAGGCGGGCGTTCTTCGTGAACCGTGTCTGTCCAGGCCAAGCCTCCAGGCACCGCAGACCGATGGGGCGCCCGTGGCAGTCGCAGGGTTTTAAATGGAGGCAAAGATGGGCCTAAAAGAAAAAACTGTTGGCGATCTTACGGAAATTCTCGGACCCGAAAGCATAATCAGCGACGACGGCGCGATGAGGATCGCCGATCCCATCATGGTCAGGACCTACGCGAAGGCGTTCGGCTACGTCCCGGAGCACAGGCCGCTCTGCATCGTGAAGGCGGCGAGCGCGGAGCAGGTTTCCAAGACGCTTAGATACTGCAGCGACAACGATATACACGTCATAGCCAGGACAGGCGCCTCGAGCTCCGAGGATCAGCTGCTCGTTATAGACGACAGGACGATCTTCATCGACGGCTCGCCGATGAACAGGATCGTGGACATAGACACGGAGAACATGGTCGTGACCGCCCAGTGCGGAACGCCCATAGCCGCGCTTGAGGAGCGGCTCAACGCGGACGGCTACACCCTCGGCCACGCGCCGCAGTCCCTGCCGCTCGCCTCGATGGGCGGCCTTGTCGCGACGCGTTCGACCGGGCAGTTCTCCACATACTACGGCGGGATCGAGGATCTGGTCTGCGGGCTTGAGGCCGTGCTTCCGAACGGCGAGCCCATAGCCATACGCCCGGTCCCGCGCCGCGCCGCCGGCCCCGATCTCAGGCATATCGCCATAGGATCGGAAGGCGCCCTCGTATTTATAACGGAGGTGACGGTCAAGATATTCAAGTGGTACCCGGATCTCATGTGGAAGGGCGGCTACATAGTCGAAAACTTCAAGACCGGCCTCGCCGCCGTCCGCGACGTCATGGTGAAGGGCTACAAGCCTTCTGTCGTCCGGCTCTACGACAAGGCGGACGTGGATCACAACTACGGCTCCGTGAAGCTGAAGAACGAGGAGGCCTTCATGTTCTTTACGGTCGAGGGCCCTGGGGGCGTCCCGGAGGCGCACGGCGCCGCCATCCATCAGATCGCGCTTTCATACGGCGCCGAGCACATCGGCGTCAAGGCCGTCGATCACTGGTTTTTGACGCGCAACAGGATCTGCGACACGATAGGCACGGAGAAGGAATACGTGAAGTTCCGGGAGACGAACGTGTACAACGCGACCCTCGAAATATGCGCCAACTGGGGACAGATCGGCGAGATCTACGACGAGGCGATGCGCACGCTGCCGGAGGTGATCCCCGAGCTCGTCATGCTGGGCGGGCACGTCTCCCACAGCTACATGAACGGCACGAACGTCTATTTCGTCTACGCGCTCAAAATGGGGGATCCCGCCTCGGCGCACCTGGCGCAGTACCGCTTTGTCGATGCTGTCTGCGACGTGGTGCTGAAATACAGCAGCGCCACCATCGTCCACCATCACGGCGTGGGCAAGATGCGGGCCGGGCGCATACGGGAGGAGCTCGGCAGCTCATTCACGCTTCTTGAGATGCTCAAGCAGTCCATCGATCCGGGGAACATCATGAATCCGGGCTGCCTGATCCCGATTGGGTGATCCATGCCGACACGCCTGGGGCCGGCCTGCGAGGGGCTTCAGCCGAGAGCATAGGTGCGAAACGGTGAGAGACCATATTCTGGTGATCGACGAAGGGACGACCGGCACGCGCGCGATTGTCTTCGATCGCGCCTTTCGCGCGGTCGCCCGCTCCTATCAGGGCCTCACGCTCCATACGCAGCCGCCCGACCGGATAGAGCAGGATTTTGAGGAGATCTACGAAAAGTCGCTCATGGCCTGCCGCTCCGCCATGAAGGAGGCCGGGCTGGGCGCCGAGGACATTCTGTGCATCGGCGTTGCAAACCAGCGGAACACAGTCGGCCTGTGGAACAGGAATACGGGCCGGCCGATACGCAGGGGGGTCGTCTGGAAGGATACGCGGACGAGCGGGCTGCTCGAGAGGGAGCTTAGGCGCGGGTACGCCGCGAACGGGCCGCTGCGCTGCGGCCGGCAGTTCGTCACCAGCACCGCGACCGTCCTGCTGCAGTGGCTTATGGAAAACGAGCCCGAAACACGGGCCGGGCTGCTTTCCGGGGACATTGCCTACGGGACGGTGGACGCCTGGCTCGTCTGGATGCTTACGAGGGCGGACACGCACGCGACATCCTATTCAAACGCTTCATCGCTGACGGTCTACGACAATATCGACGACGGCTGGTGCACGCCCATCTTCGAGGCCGCAGGCGTCCCCATGCACATCCTTCCAAAGGTCCGGCCCGAGGCCTTCGAGTACGGCGCCACGACGGCCTTCGGCGCGCCGATCCCGATCACCGGCGTCGTCGGCGATCAGCAGGCCTCGCTTTTCGCCCACGGCTGCCATGAGGCCGGCGACGTGAAATGCACGAACGGGACGGGGACCTTCATGGACATCAATATAGGCCCCGGCTACGCGGCGCCGGATATCGGCCTTGCCACCATGGTGGCGTGGGAGATAGCCGGGAAACGCAGCTATCTGCTCGAGGGCATGCTGCCCGGCACGGGCTCGACCGTGCAGTGGCTTCGCGACGGCGCCGGGATGATCGAAAGCGAGGCCGACGCGCACGAGGTCGCCGCAAGCGTGGCCGACAGCGGCGGCGTCTACTTTGTCGTCACCCTTTCGGGCGCCTTTGTGCCGCGCTACGATCCCTATGCGCGCGGCGCGATATTCGGGATCAGCCACGACACGACCAAGGCGCATGTCGTGCGCGCCACGCTCGAGGGGATCGCCTTCGGCGTCGCCGACATCATGGACATCATCGAAAGCAGGACCGGCCTTAGGATCAGGGACATCCGCATCGACGGGGGCGCGTCCCGCAACGATCTGCTGGCGCAGTCGTTCGCGGATTTTACCCGCTGCGACGTGCCGAGGGCCGCGGATTCCGACATTACCACCGCGCTCGGCGCCGCGCAGATCGCGGCAATCGGCGCCGGCGCCGAAACGCTGGGCTCCCTGTCCCGCGCACAGTCCTACGACAGGGTATTCAGGCCGGCCATATCCGAGAAGGAGCGCGCGCGCAGGCTCGCCTGCTATCGAAAGGCGGTCGAGCGTTCAAGCGAATGGCTGAAAGAGGAATCATGCGTGAGGGAGAGATGAAGCGCATATGCGTGTGCTTCAAGGTTGTTGACGATTTCGACGAGGTACTGCCCTCCGATTGGGACGAGGCCGGCGGGGACGGGCCGGATCTCGCCTATGTGCGCCGCATTCTCGGCGATTTTGACGAGGCGGCCCTCGAAAACGCCCTGCTTGTCAAGGACGCCTACCGGGCGCTCGGGATCGGCGCCGATCTCACGGCCCTTACGCTGGCGCCCGGATACGCCGATCACATCCTCAGAAATTTCGCGGCCGTGGGCGTCGACCGCACCGTCTGCCTCGAGACGCAGGAGGATCTGCGCTTCAGCCCCGAGCGCACCGCTTCGGCGCTGGCCGATTTCATACTGGGCGGCCCGCCCCCGGACATCGTCCTTGCCGGGCTCATGACGCCTCCCGGCGGGAGCGGGGCGGTGCCCCTGTTCCTGGCGGAATATCTGGGGCTGCCCTGCGTTACGGAGGCCATTTCGCTGACGCCCGCGCGGGACTGCGTAGCCGTCGAGCACCGCGTCGATTCGGGGATCTGCCGCCGCGAGATGCTGACGGCCTTCCTGTGCACCATCGGGAACGCGCGGCGGTCCTATCTCCGCGTCCCGACCCTGCGGGAGGCCCTGCGCGCGCCCGCCCCGGCCATCGAGCACGTCGAATCGAAAATCGCGGGATCGCGCGGCGGCTTGAAGCCGCTTTCGGTGCGCCGCGAGGACAGAAGGCGCGACTGCCTGTTTTCGGAGGGCGCGGACGCGTCGGATCACGCGGCTTTCCTGTACGAGCGCGTGATCAAAGAGGCCCTGTTATGAGGATTGTAGGGATTGTGGACGCTTCCTGCCCCGGCCACGGCGGGGACACGGCGGCCCGCCTTATGGGCGCGGCCGCAAGGGCGGGCGCCTGCGGCGGGGGCGCCGAGGCCTCGCTCTGGTGCATGGCGGACGGCGGGCCGGCGCCGCGGCGGCCCTGGCCCGCCGGCAGGGTCGTGATCGCGGAGGGCGCGTCTGCGGCCGCCGGGGCGTCAGGCCACTGCCCGGAGGCGCCGCTGAAGGCGCTGGAGGCCCTCGTCCGCGAGCACAGGCCTGATCTTCTGCTTTTCCCCGCCGACCGCGCGGGGCGGGAACTCGCGGTCCGCCTGTCGGCGCGGGCGGGCATCCCCTGCTCGCTCGACGTGCCTGATCTGGCGCCCGACGGGGATCGGCTGCTCCTTTTCCGGGAGATATACAACGGAAACCTGGAGGCCGTTTTCCCCTGCGAAACGCCCCATATCCTCACGCTGAGGCTTTCGGGCTTCGAACCCGCCGCGCCCTTCGCCGATCCTGAGATCGTCCGCGTCCGCGCGGAGGCGGGCGGCGACGCGCCCTGCGTGTGCAGAAACGTGCTTGTCGAGGCCGTCGAGCCGGAAAAGGGGCTCGAGGACGCCGGGCTTGTGGTCGTATGCGGCGCGGGCTTCGCCTCCGAGAGCGCCATGGAGCAGGCAAACGCGCTCGCGGGCGCACTAGGGGGCGTCGTCGCGGGGACGCGCCCCGTGGGGATTGACGGCAGGGTCCCGCCGTCCCGGATCGTCGGGATCTCGGGGACGCAGATACAGCCCAGGCTATGCCTCGTGCTCGGCGCCTCCGGCGCCAGGGCCTTCGCGGTCGGCATATACGGGAGCGCCTGCATCGTGGGCGTGAATACGGACGCCCAGGCGCCGCTGTTCAAAAGCTGCGACGCGGCCGCGGTCTGCGACGCGGGCGAGTTTGCGCGGGCGCTGACGGACATCGTGTCATCGAAAGGGAAGCGAGGTGGGGCGGATGCCCGTGATCCCCGGCGAATGTCTCAGGGATGAATCCCTCTATTCGGGCCGCTGCGACGCGTATCGCGGCGTGTCCTCGGCCGATGAGCTGGGGGCGCTTCTGGACGGGGATCTGCCCGTAACGGTGCAGGGCGCCCGAACGGGAATCGCGGGCGCCGCCGTTCCCGAGGGTGGCTGCGTCTGCGACATGGGCGCCTTCGCCGGAATCGAGGCCTTGGGGGAGAGCGGGGGCAGGTTCTTCATTGACGCGCTGGCGGGGACGACCCTCGGCGATCTGATCGCGGCGACGGAAAAGGGAGGCCGCTTCGCGGGCTATTTCTTCGCCCCCGACCCGACCGAGCGCGGCGCGACGCTCGGCGGCCTCTGCGCCACAAACGCGGGCGGGCCCTCGTCCCTTCTGTACGGCCGCATGGCGGACCACGTTGCGGAGGCGGCTCTCAGGCTCGCGGACGGCAGATCCCTGACGCTGAAAAGGGGGGACTGCGTGTTCGGCGGGGACGGAAGCGTCGCCCTGCCCTGGGGTGAGGGTTTCCGGCTGCCCTTCCCCGAATCGCCGCCTCGGATCGCGGGCATGGATATAGGGGAGGGCAGCGATCTGCTCGACGTCTTCATGGGGAGCGAGGGGATGCTGGGCATATTTGAGCGCCTGAGGCTGGGCCTGATCAAAAGGCCTGCGGCGAGCTGGGGACTGGCCTTTTTCTTCGGCGACGGGGAAATGTCCGGCGCCTTCGCGGACGCCGTTGCCGACCGCGCGCGGGGCTGGGAGGGGGGCGCCCTGTCGGCCTTGGAATACCTTGATCGTTCGTCCCTGACGCTGTACTCAGGCCATCGCTCGCAGTCCTCCGCCCTGCGGGCCGCGCCCGAGCCGCCGCAGGGCCTCTGCGCGGTCATGGCGGGGCTGATCGCCGATTCGGACGCCCGCGCCTACGAGCTGCTCGAGGAAATGCTGAAAATCGCCGGGGAATTCGGTTGCGGGGACGAGGATTCGTGGGCGGTGAACGACGCCGTAGGGAAGGAGCGCCTTCGCCTGCTGCGGCACGGCGTCCCGGAGGCCGTCAACGCGCGCGTCAGCCTCAACAGGCGGGGCCTCGGCGCCGTCGTGAAACTCGCCGCAGACATCACGCTTCCGTCACTGAGCCGCGCGGAGGCCCTTTCCGAGATACATCGCCTTCTCGACTCGGGCGGGATCGCGCACGCGGTCTTCGGGCACGTCGGGGGCAAGGGCCTTCATATAAACCTGCTCCCGGAGGACGAGGCCCAGCTGGAAAGGGCGGGCGGGCTCTACGGCGCGCTCATGGAAATGGCCCTGTCGTCCGGCGGGCTGATCGCGGCGGAAAACGGCGTGGGCAAGCTGAAGCGCGGCCTACTGAAACGCTATCTGGCAAAGGATCGGCTCGAGGGCATGGCCTCGCTCAAACAGCGCTTCGATCCGCGCGGAAGGCTGAACCCCGGCAACATGACCTGATGCGGCGGGGCGGCAGAAAATGCTTGCTGATCACCTATTTTTATCGGGACTACCGTAGAGGGAGGATGCCATGTCACAGAGAAGGACGCTGGTGCTGCCCGGAAGGATCGTGCTGGGGCGCGGCGCGCTGGGAGAGCTTGGCGGGTACGCGGCCATGTATGGCGGGAGGGCGCTGCTGATCGCGCACGCGGAGGACAGGGCCCGCGTGAAGGGCGTTCTCGACGAGACCGCAAAGCGCTTCGGCGTAGAGTTCGCGGAGGCGGATTTTCCCGGCGAATGCTGCGAAAGCGCCGTCGCCGCCCTGAAAAAACAGTGCCTGGACCTGGATGCCGGGCTTGTGATAGGGCTCGGCGGCGGTAAGGGGATCGATACGGCTAAGATCATAGCGGATCACCTGGATCTGCCCATGTTCTCGGTCCCCACGATAGCGGCGACGGACGCGCCGTGCAGCTCGCTGGCGATCATGTACGACGACGAGCACCGTTTTGTGGGGCCCAGGCAGCTCAGGCGCAATCCGGCGCTGGTGCTCATCGACACGGAGATCATCGCCCAGGCGCCGGAGCGCTTCCTCGTGTCGGGCATGGGCGACGCGTTCCCCACCTTCTTCGAGGCGCGAGCGTGCCGCAGGGCAAACGCCCAAAGCAACGGCGGGCTGAGCACGCTCTGCGCCTACAGCCTCGCGAGGCTATGCCTCGACACCCTGCTTGAAAAGGGCGAGGAGGCCCTGATCGCCTGCCGGAACGGGATCGTCACCCCCGCGTTCGAGGACATAGTGGAGGTCAACATCGTGATGAGCGGGATAGGCTTCGAGAGCGTCGGCGTCGCGGCGGCGCACGGCCTCGCGGGCTCCCTGGAGTTTCTCGGCGCCACGAGGGCCATGCATGGGGAGATCGTGGCCTTCGGCGCGCTTGCGCAGTTCGTCCTCGAGGACGCGCCGCGCGAGGAGATACGCGCCGCCATCGACTTTTACAGGCGCGTCGGCCTGCCCCTGCGCCTGTCCGATCTCGGGATCGGGAATCCCGCGCCGGAGGCGCTCGATCAGGCCGCAGAGCTCGCCTGCGCCCCCGGCTCCGTCGTGCACAACATGCCGTTCGACGTCACGCCCGGCATGATACGCTCCTCAATCGTCGCGGCCGACAGGCTTGCGGACATATTCTGATGTAAGGAGGCATGAGAAAATGAACGAGAAAATGCAGGGTTTTTCCATCGACTTTTTCAGCCTGAAGGGAAAGGTCGCGATCATCACCGGGGGGAACACCAATCTCGGCCTGGGCTATTCGACGGCCTTCGCGAAGGTGGGCGCGGATCTTTTCATCCCGCATCTCATAGACGACGTCGCGGAGGTCAGGGAAATAGCCGAAAAGGAGGGCCGCCGCATCGAATTTCTGAAGGGGGATCTGACCGACGAGGCGTACAGGAAGGAGGTCATCGCAAAATGCCTTGAAACATACGGGAAGATCGATATCCTCGTCAACAACGCCGGCATGAACGTGTTCGGCGATTTCCAGACCTATCCGAACAGCCTTTTCGCGAAGATCGTCGAGCTGAACCAGAATACATGCTACTATTTCGGCAGGGAGGTCTCGCTTGAGATGATCAAGCAGGGCTACGGCAAGATCATCAACATCGGTTCCGCGCTTTCGTTTACGGCGGATGAACGCAGCATGCCCTATGTCATCTCAAAGCACGGCGTGGTCGGCATAACGCGGGATTTCGCGAACGAGCTCGGGAAGTTCAACATCCAGTGCAACGCGATCTGTCCGGGCTTCTTCGCGACGGAGATCAACGCCGACATCGATCCCGTCATCTACGAGCGGATCGCGAAGCGGCTGCCACAGGGGAGATGGGGCGACCCCGCGGATCTGATGGGGCCTGCGGTCTTTCTCGCGAGCAGGGCCTCGGACTACGTCAACGGCTGGCTGCTCAACGTCGACGGGGGCTTTACGTGCGTCATCTGACATGGGCGGGGATGGAATAAGGATGCTCGTCCTGGTCAAACAGGTCCCGGATATGGAGCATGTGCGCTTCGACGCCGAGCGCGGGGCGATTGACCGGGCTTCGGCGGGCGTGGAGATCAATCCCTTCGACCTGAACGCGCTAGAGGCGGCGCGATGGATCGTATCCAGCATCGGCGGCTCGTTCTCGGCCCTCTCGATGGGGCCCGAGTCCGCCGAGGCGGCGCTGAGGGATGCCGTGGCCCTTGGCGCCTCGGGGGCTACGCTCCTGACGCACGCCGCCTTTCGGGGCGCCGATACGCTTTCGACCGCAAGGACTCTCGCCGCCGCGATCAGGAAGCTCGGCCCCTTCGACCTTGTGATAGCCGGGGAGAAAAGCGTCGATAGCGACACGGGGCAGGTGGGCGCGATGACGGCCGGCCTCCTGGGGATCGCCTGCGTTACGGGCGTCGAGCGCGTAAGGGGGACAAGCGGCGACAGGATGCTGCTGTCGGCGGAGCGCTGGGGCAGATCCTGCGACTTTGAGCTGCGCTATCCGGGGCTGATCACGGTGACGAAGAACCTGAACACGCCGGCGCCGGCGTCTCTGTCCGGGAAGCTGCGGGCGGCAAAAACGCCGATAGCGAGGATGGGGCTCGAGGAGCTCGGGCTTTCCGTCGAAACGGTGGGGGCGGCCGGATCGCCCACCCGCGTGGTGAAGGTCACAATACCCGGCGAGCCCGGCAGGGACGGGGCTAAATGGGAGGGGGACCTCCCTGCGGCCCTGGACGAGCTTTCAAAGGCCCTGGCTGCTAGGAGGATCGTATGAGGCGCCCTTCGGGCAGAGCGGGCGGGGAAATCCTGGCTCTCGCCGAGCAGCGTTTCGGCGCCATACACCGGATCAGCTACGAGCTGCTGGCTGCCGGCGCGACGCTGGCGGCCAGGGGCGGCCTGTCCTGCGCGCTGCTCGCCCCTCCCGGCCTTCCCGCGGACGAGCTGATCCGGCGCGGCGCCGACCGCCTGTACTATCTGGAGCACGGGCGCTTCGCCCTGCCCGAGGAGGACATGCATATCGCAAACCTCGTCGCGCTGATGCGGCGGATCCGCCCCCGCATCTGCCTCATAGGCGCCACGGAATTCGGCCGCGCGCTCGCATCCGGCGCCGCCGCCGCTTTGGGGGCCGGGCTGACGGCGGACTGCGTGGGGCTGGAGATCGGGGAGAACGGGAACATCCTGCAGATCAGGCCGGCCTTCAACGATCACGTTCTCGCCGCGATTGAAACCGTCTCCGCATTTCGGATCGCGACCGTCCGTTACCGGGAATACGAGGAAATGCCGCGCGGCCGCGAAGGGGCGGGCGAAATTGTCCGCGTCCCGGTCGTCTTCCCCGCAGAGGGCCGCGTCCGCCTCGTCGGGGCGCCCTCCGCCGAGGGGAAGGACATCTCCGACGCCGAGATCGTCGTTGCCGGCGGCGCCGGACTGGAGGCGCGGGACATCCCCCTGCTCGAACGCCTGGCCGTCGCGCTGGGCGGCGTGGTCGCCGGCAGCCGGAGAAGCGTGGAGCTCGGCCTTCTTCCGCCCTCGGCGCAGGTGGGCTACAGCGGCAGGCGCGTAAAGCCCAGGCTCTACGTCGCCTGCGGGATATCGGGCGCGCCGCAGCATCTGTCCGGCATGAACGGCGCCGAGTACGTGGTCGCCGTGAACAAGGACGCGGGCGCGAATATCTTCCGCCATTCGGATTTCGGGATCGTCGGGGATTTCAGGGACGTGGCGCCGCCGATGATCGACATGTTCGCGGCCGCCCGAAGGACGGGCGCCGGTCAGTAGTAGCTGACCCTGCGGTTGCCGGAGATGACGGAGCTCTGCACGTCGGCGATGATCTTCGTATCGATGGCGCTCTCGAGCAGGCGGGCCATGCCGTAGTTGTCGCTGTTCACCAGGATGACCGGCGTGATGACGTCGGAATCCAGCTCGGGGATCGAGATGCTGATGGAAAAACAGGCCGGCAGCGGGTCTTCCACGATGTCTCCCCTCTGGACAAGCACGTCTATCTCCCCGTTCGCGAGCATCTTAAGGCAGTTGTGGTAGTTTTCGTGCTTTCTGGTCACCTTTTTCCCCTTGCACAGAAGCTCGGTTATGTAGCTCTGCTCGATGGCCGCGTCGTAGATGCCGACGCAGAGGCCGTCCTCTATCGATTCGATGTCGCCGCGCATCGTGCAGAGCCGGTAGGGAGTGCAGTACCGCGCGCCTTCCAGCTCCAGCGCGACGGAGATATTGGGGTATTTCTCGGCATAGATCTTCGAGGCCAGCCTCGAGGTGACGATAAAATGGCAGCGCCCGTTTGAAAGCAGGGCGAAACGCACGCTCGCGGGCACCATAAAGCCCAGGTTGAGCGGCAGGTTCGTATGGTTTATCGCCTCGGCGAACCCGGTAAAGAGCGCGCCGTGGATGAGGCTGGACGGTATCGGCGCCAGGCCGAGCAGGGGCTTCCAGTCGGCATGCTCATACAGCAGATCGTGGTTCAGGTCGTAGACAAAGGTCCCCTTCGGCCCGCGCTTTTCTATGTTCATGCACTGGTTGTTGAGCAAAAACTGTATCGCCCTCTGGATTGTCCACCTTGAACAGGAAAAGGTCTTCTCGTATTCCGAAATGGTGGTCATGCTGTCCCCTTCGGACAGCGCCAGGAGATCGCGGGCGATCCTGCGGATCGTTATGCCGTTTTTTTGTAGAAACCTGCTGTTTTCCATTTGGAAGATCCTCATACCGAAACGGGAAAGTTCCCTATTGATTATCATACCATAAATACTAGGCGTCGGCAAAAAAACATTTGACAGCCGGGCGCCGTTTGGTTATACTGTTCTCATACAAAACAGAACTGCAAATGCTATGACGGGGCTTCGCCTCCCCTAGGAAACGTCGCAGAGAGCCGGCGGCAGCTGAAAAGCCGGCACGTTTCGGGGAATGGCGGTCTCCCCCCCGAGCAGGGTTTCCGAACGGGCCGCGCGCCCCTTTAAGAAGCCTCGGACGGCCCCGTAACCATGGCCAAGGATTTGTTGGAATCCGATGAGCAGGCCGGCGCGTAAGCCGGCAAGCAGGGTGGTACCGCGGTAGGATTATCGTCCCTGAAGCATAAGGGCTTCGGGGTTTTTTGTTTCTGCCGGCAATGGACTGCGCGCGTGGCGCCCTGCGCCGGCGCGGGAAGGGGGCGGGACATGATGGGCGGTGGCGCAAGGATGGTAAGGATCTTCGACACGACGCTGCGCGACGGGGAGCAGTCGCCTGGCTGCAGCATGAACCTGAAGGAAAAGATCGAGATGGCGAGGCAGCTCGAGCGGATGAAGGTGGACGTGATAGAGGCCGGCTTCGCCATATCGTCGCAGGGCGACTTCGTATCCGTCAAGACGATAGCCGAGACGCTGAAGGACTGCACGGTGGCCAGCCTCGCCCGCGCGAACGAGAAGGACATAGACAGGGCGTGGGAGGCGGTCAAGGGCGCAGCGGATCCGCGCATACACCTCTTTATAGCCACCTCGCCGCTGCACATGGAGTACAAGCTGCAGATGAAGCCCGACGAGGTGTACGAAAAGGCCGTGGCCATGACGGCGCGGGCCGCGAGGTACTGCGGCAACGTCGAGTTCTCGGCCGAGGACTCGACGCGCAGCGACATGGCCTTCCTGGCCCGCGTGATAGAGGGCGTAATAGCGGCGGGCGCGACGACCGTCAACCTGCCCGACACCGTGGGCTACAGCATGCCCGACGAGCACTACAGGTTTTTCGTCAAGATAAGGGAGCTGGCGCCGTCGTTGGAGAAGGTCGCCATATCGTCGCACTGCCACAACGATCTCGGGCTTGCGGCGGCCAATTCCCTCGCGGCGATCATGGGCGGCGCCACCCAGGTCGAATGCACGGTCAACGGCATAGGGGAGCGCGCAGGGAACGCGGCCATGGAGGAGATAGTCATGGCGCTGCACACGAGGAAGGCGTACTATGGGGCCGAAACGCGCATAGCCACCTCGGAGATCGCCCGCTCGTCCGGCCTGCTGAGCAGGATAACGGGCGTCAAGGTCCAGCCCAACAAGGCCATAGTGGGCGAAAACGCGTTCGCGCACGAGGCGGGCATACACCAGCATGGCGTGCTGGTGAACAGGGAGACCTACGAGATAATGACGCCTGAGTCCGTCGGCCTGGTCAAGAACAGCCTCGTTCTCGGCAAGCATTCGGGGAAGCACGCCTTCCGCGACAGGGTAAAGGCGCTGGGATACGAGCTTGACGACTCCGAGCTCGAGATCGCCTTCGCAAAGTTCAAGGCGCTTGCGGACAGGAAAAAAACGGTGTATGACAGGGACATCGAGGCCCTGGTGGCGAAGGAGTCGGTCCAGGTGCCGAAGGCCTACCGCCTCGAAAGCTTCGTGATAAACAGCGGCAGCAGGATAACGTCCACCGCCGTCATCAGACTGATCCACGGCGACAGATCCATCGAAAGGGTATCGCGGGGCGAGGGCCCCATAGACGCCGCCTTCAAGGCCATCGAGAAGATCACGGGCCGCAGGATATCCCTGGACGACTACCAGCTCGGCGCCGTCACCGAGGGCGAGGACGCGCAGGGCGACGCGCTCGTGAAGCTGAGGACCGAGGGCGGCGAGGTGTTTTCCGGGCGCGGCCTTTCCACGGACGTCATGGAAGCCAGCATACACGCCTGCATAAACGCCGTCAACAAGATGATCTACGCCGAAAGGGAGCTTTGATGCTGCCGGACGAAACTGCCGCGGACGCCGGGCAGTCTCGATTTTAAGGGGGGACAGCTGTTATGGGAATGACCATGACGCAGAAGATCCTTGCGGCCCACGCCGGGCTGAAGGAGGTCAAGGCCGGGCAGTTCATAGAGGCCGGCCTGGACATCGTGCTCGCCAACGACATAACGGGGCCGCCTGCCGCGAAGGAATTCGCGAGGATGGGCGCGAAAAGCGTCTTTGACCCGGACAAGGTGGTCCTGGTCCCGGATCACTTCACGCCGAACAGGGACATAAAGGCGGCGGCGCAGTGCGCGGAGCTCCGGGCCTTCGCGCGGGAGCAGGGGATCGTGAACTACTTCGAGCTGGGCGCAATGGGCATAGAGCACGCGCTGCTGCCGGAAAAGGGGCTTGTGGTCGCGGGCGACTCGGTGATCGGCGCCGACTCCCACACCTGCACCTACGGGGCGCTCGGCGCGTTTTCGACCGGCGTCGGCTCTACGGACATGGCCGCAGGCATGGCGACAGGCAGGGCCTGGTTCAAGGTCCCCGCCGCCATGCGCTTCGAGATAACGGGCAGGCTGCAGGGATGGGTTTCCGGCAAGGACGTGATCCTGCACATAATAGGCATGATAGGCGTCGGCGGCGCACTCTACAAGTCCATGGAGTTCGTGGGGCCGGGGCTCAAAAGCCTCAGCATGGACGACCGCTTCACCATAGCGAACATGGCTGTCGAGGCGGGCGCCAAGAACGGCATATTCGAGGTGGACGACGTGACCAGGGCCTACATGAGTGCGCACGTGAACAGATCGGGCAGGCCCGAAAAACGCGCCAGGGCCTACAGCCCGGACGACGACGCGTCCTACGAGAGGACGATAGGCATACATCTGCCGGACATAAGGCCGACCGTGGCGTTCCCGCATCTTCCCGAGAACACCAGGGCCATAGACGACGTGGGCGAGATCCCCATAGACCAGGTGGTGATCGGCTCCTGCACCAACGGCAGGCTCGGGGACATGGAGGCGGCCGCGAGCATACTCAAGGGCAGGAAGGTGGCGGAAGGGGTCCGCTGCATAATATTCCCCGGCACGCAGCAGATCTATCTTGAATGCCTGCGGAAGGGCTACGCCGAGATATTCGTGGAGGCCGGCGCCGTGCTGTCAACGCCCACCTGCGGGCCCTGCATCGGCGGGCATATGGGCGTCCTCGCGGCGGGCGAAAGGGCCGTTTCGACCACCAACCGCAACTTCGTCGGGCGCATGGGGCATGTCGATTCGGAGGTCTATCTCGCCAGCCCCGCAGTAGCGGCGGCCTCCGCCGTGGCGGGGCGCATCGCCAATCCCGATGAAGTGGTCGTTTAGCCGCTGATCCCGTCACGGCGCCGCGCGCGTCGCAAACAATCGATGAAATTCAGGAAGGCCGTATCCCGGGCGAAACATCCGATGGGATCGGGGGACGGCAAGCGATATGGAGGCTGCAATGGGAAAGGCATTCAAATACGGCGACAACGTGGATACCGACGTCATAATCCCCGCCCGCTATCTTTCGACCTTCGATCCCGCAGAGCTGGCAAAGCACTGCATGGAGGACATCGACGCGGGCTTTGCCGGGGCCGTCAGGCCCGGCGACGTGATCGTGGGCGGCAGCAACTTCGGCTGCGGCTCGTCCCGCGAGCACGCGCCTGTGGCCATAAAGGGCTCGGGCGTCGCCTGCGTCATCGCGTCGAGCTTCGCGCGCATCTTCTACAGGAACTCCTTCAACGCCGGCATGCCCATACTCGAATCCGGCGAGGCCGCCGAGAGGATAAGGGCGGGCGACGAGGTTGAGGTGGACTTTGCGCGGGGCGCGATCCGCAACATCACGCGGGACGAATCCTACCGGGCCGAGCCCTTCCCGCCGTTCATCGCGAAGCTGATCGAATGCGGCGGCCTCGTCGATTACGTAAAGAGCCTGGGAGAATGATGCTCCAAGACAGACAAAAATGGCGTGGCGGGTGGGTAGTAACCAACTCAAATCGAAACTACTCACACGCCGCGTCAGTTTTGTCCAGATCGGGTTCTGGGGGCGATTTTGGCTCCCGGAGCGTACTTGAAGCTACGTGAGGAAGCCAATAATCGCAACCAGGTTCCGAGATGGGCAAAAATGGCGTGGCGGGTGGGTAGTAACCTATTAGAAAGGGGTTTTATGGATTATGGACTTTAGTATAGCAGTAATAAAGGGCGACGGCATCGGCCCCGAAATAGTGGACCAGGCCGTAAAGGCGCTCGACGCCGTAGGCGCGGCCTACGGCCACAGCTTCGCATACGAGCGCGTGCTGGCCGGCGGCGAGGCGATAGACGAATGCGGCGAGGCGCTTCCCAAGCGCACCGTGGACGTGTGCAAGGCGGCGGACGCCGTGCTGCTGGGCGCCGTCGGGGGCTGGAAATGGGACAGCCTGCCGGGCGGCGAGCGCCCCGAGACGGCCCTTTTGGGCCTTCGGAAGGAGCTCGGCCTGTTCGCCAATCTGCGCCCCGCCATACTCTTCGAGGAGCTGGCCGACGCCTGCCCGCTGCGCCCCGAGCTGACGGCGGGCGGCCTGGACCTCATCGTCGTAAGGGAGCTGACGGGCGGCATCTACTTCGGCGAGCGCGGCCTGAGAAAGACGGAGGACATGGGGGAGGCCGCCTATGACGTGGAGATATACTCGGAGGGCGAGGTCCGGCGCATAGGCAAGGTGGCCTTCGACATGGCGGGGAAGCGCGGGGGCAGGCTGACGAGCGTGGACAAGGCCAACGTCCTCGAGAGCTCGAGGCTCTGGCGGCGCGTCATGACGGAGCTGGCGGAGGGCTACCCGGATGTCGAGCTTTCGCATCTCTACGTGGACAACGCCGCCATGCAGCTTGTCAAGAACCCCCGCCAGTTCGACGTGATCGTCACCGGCAACATGTTCGGCGACATCCTCTCGGACGAGGCGAGCATGATAACGGGCTCGCTCGGGATGCTGCCGTCCGCCAGCCTTTCGGCGAGCGGCGCGGGCATGTACGAGCCGAGCCACGGCTCCGTCCCCAAGCTCGCAGGGCTCGACAGGGCCAACCCCATGGCGACCATACTGTCCGCCGCCATGATGCTGAGGCATTCCTTCGGCCTCGCGGAGGAGGCGGCGGCCGTGGAAAACGCCGTGAAGGCCCTGCTCGCCGAAGGCTACAGGACGCCCGATCTGTTCGTTGAGGGCAAAAGGCTGATCGGCACTTCCGAGACCGGCGACATAGTAGCCGCGCACATCACATAAAGTGAGGGGCCTCGGCTGAAGCGCGCCCCGCGCTTCGGTTTTGGACGGGGCCGCAGTCGAAACAGATGAAAGGGGAAGTACAGATGAGAAGGATCGTAAACGCGGACGCCGCGCCCGCGGCGATAGGCCCGTACTCCCACGCAAACGTCATTGGGGAGCTGGTTTTCACCTCCGGGCAGCTGGGCCTCGACCCGGCCACCGGCAAGCTCGCCGACGGCATAGAGGCGCAGACGGATCAGGCCCTGAAAAACCTGGCCGCCGTGCTTGAGGCCTCGGGCAGCTCCCTCGACAGGGTTCTCAAGGCTACGGTGTTTCTGTGCGACATGGGGGCCTTCGCGGCCGCGAATGCCGTCTACGCACGCTATTTCAGCGGCGGCAGCCTGCCCTCGCGGTCCGCGGTGGAGGTCTCCGGGCTGCCTATGGGCGCGCTGATAGAGATAGAGGTCGTCGCCGCCGTGTGATGACGCGGCCATCCGGCAGCGTCGATCTGGCGTTTTTGTCCGCCCTGCGGCGCGGCCGTTTCCGGCGGTGGCGCGGAGGCGCATAGAGCTGATGCCACCGAACAGGCTCCTGACATTAGGCCCGTCCGGCCAGCAGCGCATCCAGCCGCACGACTATCGCCGCGACCTCGGCGCGGGTCGCCGTGCCGCCCGGATCGAGGATGTTTCCGGGCTTGCCCTGCATTATCCCGCTGCCGTAGGCCCACATGAGCGCGTCGGAGGCCCAGGGCGAGACGTCGCCGCTGTCCACGAAGTCCAGCGGCGCGGCCCTGGAGCCGTCAAGGCCCGCAGAGACGGCGTACTTGTAGGCCATCACCGCCATCTGCTCCCTCGTGACAGGCAGGCCGCCGCCAAAAAGGCCCTCGCCCATGCCGTCTATTATCCCGCTGCCGTAGCCCCATGCGACATAGGGGCCGAACCATTCGCTGGGCCTCACGTCGTCGAATATCCTGCCCGCGTAGCTGCCGGGATCTATCTTCGCCATCCTCCCCAGCACCGTTATGAACATCGCGCGGGTCATCTCGCCGTCCGGCGAGAAGCTGCCCTCGCCCGTCCCGACAAAATAGCCCCCGTCATAGACGGCCTGCACGTAGTCCCTGTACCACGAGCCCGCCTCCACGTCCGAAAAGACCTCGTCCACGGATCCGGCCGACGCGGCGGCCCGGCCCGAGTCCTCGGACGCGGGCTTCTCGGCGGCTTCCTCGGGCTCCGACGGCTCCTTCTCGACGGGCGCCGCAGGCATTCCGCCGCCACCCCCGCCGCCCCCGCCGCCGCCCGCGGGCGGCTCCGAGGGGTTCGCCGGCTGCGCGCCCGTAGGCAGCCACTTCGCGTAGAATGTCTTTTCAAACAGGGCGCCCGCCGGTACCGCGCTCGCGGCCTGGCCTGAAAGGCCGGGGTTGTCGTACCAGCCGGCGAACACGGCGCCGCCCTTGCCCACCGACGAGGCGCCGGGAAGCAGCGCGCCCGTCGACGTATAGTAGCAATCGACGGCGCCGGGCGAGAGCTGGCCGTCGTTCAGGACATAGCTTATCGCGTGCGCCGTGGTCAGCCAGTCCACGAAGGCCGCCATGTCCGCCCTTCCGTAGCCGACGGCCCCCGCGTCCCCGCCGCTGAGCGCGCCGTCCTTTTTCGACGATCTCTCCAGCAGCGCCTCAAAGCCCGCGCCCGTTATGCCCTTGCTCACGCTTTTCGCTATCCCGGCCATGGCCGCCACCACGGGCGCGGCGAAGGATGTGCCGGCGCCCTGCGTATATGCCGAATCCCCCGAATGGCTGGGGCCGTGCATGCCTTCGCCGGGGGCGAGCACATCCACGCTGATCCTCTGCGAAAAGCTGGACAGACTGCCGCCCGAGCCTATGGAGCCGACCCCCGTCACGTTCGGGAAGCTCGCGGGCCAGCTTTGCGTCGCGTTCCCGTCGTTCCCTACAGCCGCCACCAGGATCGCCCCCTTGGCTATCGCGCCGTTCACGGCGGCCTTGAGGAAGGCGGACGTGCCCATGGCGGCGGCTGTGCTGCCGAGGCTCATGTTTATCACGTCGGCGCCGTTGTCCGCCGCGTATTTTATGCCCGCTATCAGGTCGCTCTCGCGCCCGCCGCCCGCGCCGAACATCTTCACGCTCATCATCGCGGCCTTGTCCGCTATGCCCGCGACGCCCTTGCCGTTGTCCGTCTGCGCGGATATTATGCCGCTCACCATGGTCCCGTGGCCGATCTCGTCACTATAGCTCGTGCTTCCGTCTATCGCGTTGTGCGTGCTTATGGCGAGGCCCTCGAAGTCCTCGTGCGTGTCCCGCACGCCGCTATCGACGACGGCTATCGTCGCGCCGCCGCCGCGCAGCCCCAGTCTCCATGCGGCGGAGGCATTTATGCCGTAGCCATCCTTCAGGCCCCATTGCTGGCCGTAAAGGCTGTCGCTCGGATCGCCCGCGATGGGTTCGTCGTAGAGCCAGACGCTGTAGTCCGGCTCTATGGCCTCTATATGCCCCGGCGCGGCAAGGCCCAAGGCATCCTCCAGGGTCTCTGCCCTGTACAGGCCCTCGACGACCTCCTCGGCGCCCTCCGCGACGGCCGGCTGCGGCGCGCCCTCCTTAAGCATGACCAGATAGCCGTCGTGGGGCGCGTCCATGTCGCCGGAGAACAGGCTGAGCAGGGGGTCGCCGCCCTCGGCGGACGCCGTGGCGCCGAAGGCCGGCAGGCACAGCGCGAGGGCCAGCAGGAAGGCCGTCGGCCTGTGCCTGTTCAGGGACCCGGCGGGCGCCGGGCGCCGGGCCAGGCCTCCGATCCCGCCGCAGGCCGCGCGTTTCCCGCGATCCTGTCCACAGGCTTTGCAAGCCCGCCCAAACGCGCCTATCCCAAACAGCGAGCCAAGCCCGCCAAATTTCCCTGATCCCCGCATGTGCGTGTACCCCCTTGCCAACCAGCCGCCGCTGCGGCCTCATGCCCGTCCCTACAGCAGGTTCTTCCTGTATTCCGCGTAGGCGCGCTGCAGCGCCCCGGCCTTTTCCTGCATCTCGATCTGCATCGCCGAGGCGGCGTCATAGTCCTTTTCCCTTATCGCCGCCTTTATCCGCGTAAGCAGGCATTTCCTCTCGACCATGTCCTTGCACAGATAGTTCCGCAGCTCGCCTATCTTCGTCCAGTTCATCACGTCGAAGTCCGTGCAGTCGCTGTCGTGCAGCTTCCTGCACTCCCTGACTAGCTCCGTCACGTTCGACACGATGCGGTTCTCGAGCTCTGTCGCCCACTGCGCCACGATGGCCGCCTTGTACGACTCTATGAGCGCGTCGCTGAACACGCCGCCCCTTTTCAGGGCCTTCGTCTTCTCGGGATACAGGGAAAGGGCGAGGATGTTCTCCCAGACCGTCTCGGGCGCCTTGCCGAAAAGCTCGCAGCGCTCCTCGTGGCTGTATTCCTCAAAGACATCCTTCTCGCTCCTGTAGACCCTGCCCTTCTCGAGATAGAAATCATCCTCGCCCTGCCTCTTGGAGAGGCTTTCGAGCAGGCTGCCCGGCGCCTTGCCCGCGGCCAGCGCCGCCTCGATGCCGTCCAGCATCGCCAGGCAGGAAGCCGCCAGCACCAGATAGGTGTTGCTCTTGGGGTTCGGCGACCGCAGCTCGAAGCGCGTGGCAAGCGGGTTTGACATGTCCCTGACCAGCCCCGCCAGCACCGTCCTGTTCCGCGACGGGTTTCCCGCGTCATGCCCGATGGAGGTGACTATGCACACCGGCGCCTCAAAGCCGGCCTTCAGCCTGTTCAGGGCGTCGTTGGACGCCGTTATGAAGGGGTTCACGGCCTCGTAGTTCTTCAGGATGCCCATGAGGGCCCCGAAGCCTATGGGGCTCATGAAATCCTTGGACGCGTCGCGGGGCGCGAACAGGTTCACGAGCCTGCCGCTTTTCAGCCTCGCCGCCACGCCTATATGCGTGTGCTCCCCGCTGCCGGCAACCCCGTCTATGGGCTTCGCCATGAAGGACACCTCTAGGCCGTGGTAGCGGAATACGTCCTTCACTATGTACTTTATCGTCAGCTCGTTGTCGGCGGCCTGGAGGGCCGTGCTGTATTCCCAGTCGATCTCGAGCTGCTCCATTATGTGGCTGTATCCGCCGGAGCTTTCGAGCTTCGCCTTGATCCCGCCGACCTCCTTGTGACCCATCTCGACGTTGAAGCCGTAGCGGTTCAGCAGTATTATGGTCTTTTCGAGCGCCGTGCGGACCGAGCCGCGCGTGCGCTGCCAGTACTGCTCCTTAAGCTCCTGCGAGGTCGAGAGCTGCTCCCTGTCGCCCTTGTCCTCGGGCGTCTTGACCCAGAATTCCAGCTCTGTGGCGGCCGTGATGAAGACCTCGTCTATCGCGTCGCCCTGCCCCATGTCGAGATGCGAGAGCACGTAGGGGTTTTCGGCTATGAGCCGCTTGGCCTCGCCGGCGAAAAGCCCCGCGGCCCGCTTTAGTATCTCGCGCGAGCCCACGGCGCTGGCGTCGTTGTGTATCAGGAACGAGGGTATCCTCAGCGTGCCCACCGGCAGATCCACCCCGTCGAGGACGTGCTCGAAGTTGTAGTCCACGTACCAGTCCACGTCCGGATCCGGGATGATGTCCACCTTCGCGTCGTTCAGCTCGGCTATCCTCGGCAGGACGACGCTGGAGCCGTCCGTCTGCACGCCGCGCGCCAGCAGGCTTTCGAGCTTCCTGAGCGCGAGCTCCACGGGTATCTTCTCGTCCGTGTCGTGGCCCCCTATGTCGAGGCCCACAAGGGACACGAACTGCACCTCGGGATGGCCGCCCAGGTCCTCCCGGATGTGCTCGACTGAGTGCCTTTCTTTGGGAATGCTGAACAGCATCCTCTCATACATCATAGCTTTTCTCCTGATGTTACTGCCCGGCGTCCACGTCATTTTTGCCCATCCCTGAACCTGGCTGCGGCTTTCGGCTCCTCACGTACCAGCAAGTACGCTCCGGGCCAAAACCCGCCTCCAGAACCCGGCCTGAACAAAACTGGCGCGCCCGCCGGGCAGTTTCGATTGGAGTCGGTCCCTAAACGCCTACTCTATGGTATCGACGTTTTCGTACAGTTCGGACGACGCGTCCGGCGTGGCCCCCGCCATGTCGTCCAGCCCGTCCTGCACGTCCTCCGGCGGCAGCATCTGGGTCAGGTAGCGCTCGAGGCTGTCGAGCTCGCGCCCGTAGGCCGCCCAGTCGCCGTCCCTCTGCGCGCTGATCGCGTTCTCGTAGGCCTCGTTGGCCCGGAGCGCCAGCTCGTCGAAGCTAAGACCATCGGTCGCGCCGTCGTCCGGGGCTTCGCCGCTGTCGGCCCCGCCGCCCGCGTCGAGGGAGCCGCTGCCGAACAGCGAGTCAAGGGCCGCGCTCAGCGTCGATTCATAGGCTATGCGGTCCCCGTAGGCCACTATGACCCTGCGCACCTCCGGCAGGCTGGCGCTGGCCGCCGCCAGATACACGGGCTCGACGTAGACCAGTGACTCCTCTATGGGGATTATGAACATGTTGCCCCTGGTGTAGGTCGAGCCGGAGTTCTTCCACAGCGAGAATTCCTTGGCTATCGTGTCGTTCTGGTCGATCTGGGCCTCGATCTGCTCGGGCCCGTACACCAGCTTGCTTTTGGGCAGCTGGTACAGTATCAGCTCGCCGTAATGCTCGCCGTCGTTCCTCGCCACGAACAGGCCCGTCAGGTTCTTCTTGTTGCGGGGCGTGTAGGGTATCGAGTTTATGAACTCCACCTCGGACTCCCCAGGCAGCTTCATCACGTAGTACTGGGGGGTCATAGGCACGGGATCGCTGGCCTCGAGGAGCTCGCGCGAGATGTCCCAGATATCCTCGCCCTGGTAGAACACCGCCACGTCGTCCACATGGTATCTCTTGTAGACGCCGGCCTGGATGTTCAGAAGGTCGCCGGGATAGCGTATGTGGGCGCGCAGCTCGTCGGGCATGGCGTCAAAGGGCTTGAACAGCTTGGGGTATATGCTCATGTAGGTGTTCGCCACCGGGTCGCGGTCATCGACGAGATAGTAGCTGACGTCGCCGTTGTAGGCGTCCACCACCACCTTCACCGAGTTGCGGATGTAGTTGACGCTGCTGTAGGTCGGCGAGTATGGCTCCGAATAGGGGAACTTGCTGCTCGTCGTGAAGGCGTCTATTATCCAGTAAAGCCTGCCGTCTATGGTGACGATGTAGGGATCGTCGGCATAGCTCAGGTAGGGCATGATGGCCCGGACGCGCTGGGATATGTTGCGGTTTATGACTATCCTGGAATCGCTGTTTATGTTCGTGGAGACCAGCAGCTTCAGGGTCTGCTCGCGTATCGCAAAGAGGCTTTTGGACAGGAAGCCGAGCTTTATGCCCGCGTTGCCCTCGTACAGGGTCCAGGCGTTCTCGTCGCCGTCGGGATAGTCGTACTCCATCTCGTCCGTGTTCACGAGGACGTAGTCGTTCGTCAGCTCGCCGAAGTATATCTCGGGCCTCGTTATCTCTATCTCCTCGACGTCGGAGACGGGCGGGATGTTCTTTATCATGATGTCGGGCTGGCCGCTGGCCGTGACCTTATCGACGCGGGACAGGGTTATGCCGTAGCCGTGCGTGTACTTCAGGTACTTGTTTATCCATTCCTGCTGGATCAGGCTGCCGTCCACCTCCCTAGCGGAGATGAAGGTCTGCGTGTAGGCCCCGTTGACCATGTACCTGTCCACGTCCACGTCGTAGAAGGAATAGTAGTTTCTCAGCGTCTGCGTGTTGTTGTAGAACAGCTTGGCCGGCGTGTAGTCGTTGATGCGGATGTTGGACAGGGTCTCCGTGTTGTTCAGTATGTCCTCGGAGGTGAGGGTGTTGTCGGCGGCGAAAGGCTTTGTCTGCACGTCCTGGAGGTCGTAGGCGCGCTGCGTGAAGTCTATGTTGTAGGCAAGGTACTCGCTCTCCTTGGTTATCTCGTCGGGCGAGACAATGAGGTTCTGCACGACCATGGCCGCGCCGGAGCCGAGGGCGCCTATGACTATCATGATGACGGGGACAGTCAGCACCGTCCTGTACCGCCTTTTCCTGATGCCTATCACGAAGAACACCGCCGCCGCCACGGAAAGGACTATCATGGCGCGGTAGACCCACAGGGTCACGCTGATGTCGGTGAAGCCCGCCCCGTAAAGCACGCCCGTCTGGGAGTACAGCAGATCGTACTGGCGCAGGAAGAAGTTGACCCCAACCATCAGGAAGAATATCACGCCCAGGATGGTCACCTGGCTCGAGGCTATGCCCAGAAGCTCCTTCCAGTTGCCGTCCTTGCCCGTCTTTGCCTTCTGCGGGCCGGGCCGCGCCCCGCCGCCCATCTGCCTGTTCAGGGCGTCGCCGAACTTGCCGAACATGTCGCCCAGGGGATCGCCGGAATAGCTCGGTCCGGGGGCCTCGCTTTGCTCCGGCCTGACCGTCTCGAATATCTTGGGCCTGCACATGCTTATAAGCGTGAAGTAGTAGATGACGGCCAGAAGCGCGAAGGCTATCACGACGCTTATGACGATCTGGTTCAGCTGCGTTATGAACTGCAGCCTGAACACGTAGAAGGAGACGTCGAGGCCGAATATCGGATCCGCCAGCGAGAATTCCGTGCTGTTCGTGAATTTCAGCGCCTCGAACCATATGCTGTTCACCGCCATGATCGTGATGATGGCGGAGGCGCCGAGCGACAGCGCCAGCGATACGATGGTCAGCGTGCGGGGCTTGGCCGGCGGGCTGGCCGAAGGGACTTTTTTGAAATAGCCCCTTTTCAGCAGATGCAGATACAGTATGCCCAGCAGGGCCAGGACCACAAACAGGGGCACGCCTATCTGGAGCTGGGTAAACAGCTGCTTGAGGAACACGCTGGTATATCCGAGCTCCTTGAACCACATGTAATCGGTTATGAACCTGACCAGCCGGCTGAATCCGGAAATAAGGACAAGGATGACGATTATCCCTATGGTGAGTCCCACTCTCCCTTTTTTCAAGGTCTCCTCCCTTCTACTGCATGCCGCTATTCGGACGCCACGCCATTTTGCCTGTCCCGGAACCCTAGGATTGCCTAAAGCAGCTTCGCCGCTATCCTTCTAAGCTCCGCGGCAGCCTCGGCGGGGAGCGCGTCACGGCCCCCTTTGAGGCTTTTGAGGGAGTCGAGGTACTCCGCCCGCCCCTCGATCTGCCGCCGCAGAAGCTTCCTGTAGGCCTCGTCCCCGAAATCGGGGACGAAGCCCTCGATATCAATGGTCCTGAACTCGGAGATCGGGCCTAGCTCCTTGAATGCCGCCGTTTCATCGACAATGGCCTCGAGTATGCCTATCGTCGCCTCCTTGGGTATCTTCCTGTCGAGGAAATGGCCCGTGTTCACGACATAGCAGGCCACGCCCCTGTCCGCGAACAGGCGCCTGAATTTTTCGTAGTCATCCGCGAGCGGGTATGTCCTGAACGGGTTTGCGTAGGGCTCGAACACGAGGGCGTCCTTGTCCACGCCCTTCGCGAGCTTTTCCGCCGTGGTGCGCTTGGTCGCCAGGCAGGCGCCCATCGCCGAGGCGAGCGTCGGGTTTTCCAGCCTGATCACCGGGGGGAGCGAATGGTCTTTCATGAGCCACACTATGGAGTTTATGGGCTCGTCCATCTTGTCTACGCGGTTCGCCGCCCACAGCTTGGACTTGATGGCCCGGCCGTTGCCGTTGCGTATGTCCTCGGTGACAAGCACCTTGCTGCCGTCCTCGTCGAGGGTGACGCCGCAGTTCTGCACCGTTATGAGGTACTTGTTGTCGCCGGAGGTCAGCGGGTAGTCCTGCGTCTTGTCGAAATACGAGGGCTCGAGCGCGACGGTGGAGCCGTTCTCTGACGAGATGACATAGGCGTCGTCGTGCAGGACGGTGACGTCGTACTTGCCGCCGTGCTTGGCGTGGGTCAGCGTCGATTTGCCCGAGCCGGAAAGCCCGAACACGCCGAGCACATGCGCCTTGCCGTCCTTCCTCACCATGCGCTTCAGGCCGCCGTGGCAGGAGGCGTAGCCGTTCCTGTTGGCTATGCCCCAGGCCAGGGTGAGGGTCCCCTTCTTGTGCTCCCCGAAATAGCGCATGCCCAGAAGGCAGGCGCAGTTGTGCTCGGGGTCGAAGTACGCCAGCCCGTCCGGGAACCGGGGGTGCCTGTAGTCGGGATCCGACACTATGTAGATGTCGGGCTCGTCGCCTACGGGCCTTGACCGCCTGAACATCTCGTCGTAGGCCGGGTTTATGTACTGGAAGTTCAGAAGCCAGTTGTACAGCGTGTTTTCGTAGCTTTCGGGTATCAGAAGGTTGGCGCGGACGATGAAGTCCTCGTCGAGGCCGATGTACGCCTGCGTGTGGTACATCCTCTTGTAGCGCGTGAAGAAGATCGCCTCGCGCAGGACCTGCGCGATTTCGCCCTCGTCCACGCCCTTTTCCCCAAGTATGACCCTCGCGCCGGCGAAGCGGCCGACGGTCTCGCCGTCGTTGAACAGCAGCACCTTCGCGCCTTCGGGGATGCCGATGGCCTCGGGCATGTGCACCGGCATGTCGGTCGTCACCGTGCCCGCCGCAGACCTGGCCATATCATACGCCTTCTTCAGATCGAACATCCTCTCCACGTTGTTGCCGTAAAAGGCGGTCTCGATGGTTGATCTGGACATCGAGAAAGCTCTTTTCCCTACGGTTATGTCTTCCCTTTTGAATCCTGACTTTGTTGACATTCTTGCCTCCATTGACGTACAACTAGCCGAAAACCTGCGGGCCTGCGCCCGGACGCCCCGCAGCCCTGCGAGGCCGTATGTTCGAAGGGGCCTAGGCCCCTCCCAGCGCGATCTGCGCCAGACTTTTCAGCACAAAATCGATCCACAGCGCGGCCGTGCTGTCCGGGGCGAACAGCTTTATGCCTACGGCAGCGGCGGCAGCCAGAAGTATGATCACGGCCAGCGTGACGACAAACTTGGCCCCGGCGCCCATGCGCCTGCGGCTCTCCCACTCCCGCTGCTCCTTCTCCATGGCGTCGAGGGCCTCTATCAGGCGGGCCGCGCTGTCGGATGCGGCCGCGCTAGGCGCCTCCGCCGGGACAGTCCCCTCGGGCGGTGCTTCCTCCGGGACTTCCCCTGCCGGCGCCGCGTCCCCCTGCTCCGGGGCTGCCTCCGCAAAGACTTCCCCCGCCGGCGCCGCTTCCCCCTGCTCCGGGGCCGCCTCCGCAAAGACTTCCCCTGCTGGCGACACATCATCCTGCTCTAGGGCTACTTCCGCCGGGGCTTCCCCCGCCGGCGGCGCTTCCTCCGGCTCCGGGGCCGCCTCCGCAAAGACTTCCCCCGCTGGCGACACATCCTCCGGCTCCGGGGCTACTTCCGCCGGGACTTCCCCCGCTGGCGCCGCTTCCCCCTGCTCCGGGGCTACCTCCGCAAAGACTTCCCCTGCCGGCGACACATCATCCTGCTCCAGGGCTACTTCCGCCGGGACTTCCCCTGCCGGCACCGCGTCCTCCTGCTCCGGGGCCGCCGGCTCCAGGGCTACATCCGCCGCCGCGATCCCCCGATCCATGGCGAAGGCCGGCAGCGGCAACGGCGGCTCGCACGAGCGGATGCGCTCGTATTCCCTGTCAAGGAGGCGCTGGAACTCCTCGTTCTTTCTGTCGAACGTAAAAAAACGCTCCTTTGTCGGGTCGGGGGCTTCGCCATCGCCCTGCAGGCCGCGCGCCTCGCCGCCCTCCCAGGCCTCCGGCAGGGAGGGTGCGGACTCAATATCCCATACGTCGGGTATATGCTCGGGCTCAATCTGCGCCGCGCCGAACCAGTCGGACAGGGTATCGGAATAATCCTCCTGGTTTCCGGGGCCGTACCACTCGTCGGCCCCCGCGCCGCGCAGGGCGTTCTCGGCGCCCCGGCCCGAGGGGCCAGACGCACGCGACTCCGCGCCGGGGCGCCCCTCCGCCCTGTTTCCCGCCGTCTCGATCGCCTTAAGCTCCTGCTGCCAGTTAAACGCTATGTCGTCCGTCTTCCTGGCCTCGCTGTCCGGGAACTTATGGATATTCCATTGGAATTCGACAGTCTCGCTCCTTGCGGCGGCCTCCCGCGCCCCGCCCTCCCCAGACTCCGCCTCCGCTTCGTGAGGCGCTGCGGGATCGGGTCCCGGCGCGGGCTCCGCAGGCGCTGCGGGATCGGGCTCCGGCGCGGGCTCCGCAGGCTCCGCAGGATCGGGCTCCGGCGCGGGCTCCGCAGGATCGGGCCCCTGCGCAGGGGCGCCGCCTTCTGTAGGCGCGGGGCCGGGCCCCTGTCCGGGCGGCTCCTTTACGTCGGCGCCGCAGACCCTGCACAGCAGATCCGTGTCTTCAAGCAAATTCCCGCAAACCCGGCAATACATCCAGAGCCCTCCCACAGATCGGCGTTTCGGCCTATGCCCGGCGGCCTCCCCTCAATCGCGATCCCCCATTCACGCCGTCATGCAATATATTATACAATAAACGCGGAGCAAAGCGAAGCGTTTATTGTATCTGCCATGTGCGTTTTCGCCTAGGGCGAAAAAATCGCACGGCGCTTCAATCTCGATAATAACTGCGTCCCCTGCGGTTATTATACAGTAAATCAGGCGCGAAGTGAAGCGTTTATTGCATCCGCGCGCTCATCCGGAGCCTTTCTTTTTCGCCGAAGCGGCCGCGTCCCCTATCCTCGCGGCCGTCGCCATCAGCAGGCGGCTTATCGAGGCCACTATGACCAGCGCGACGGCTATGCCGCCGGCGGTGATAAAGGTCCTCGTGCCGGATTCGGCGACGTTCGCGAAATCGCTCTGCATGACATAGGTCATCGTGATGTACATGCCCGTGCCCGGCACCAGCGGGATGATTCCGGGGATTATGAACAGCGTGGTCGCGTCCTTGCCGGCCCTCGAAAAGAATTCCGCCAGCGCCGCGACGAGGCCGGATGCGACGAGCGCCGCGAAGATGACGGAGCCCCCCCTGTCGATCAGGACGTATTCATAGAGGCAGAACCCCAGGGCCCCGACAAGGGAGGCCGGGGCCATCTGCCTCCCAGGCACGTGGAACTGTATGCAGAAGCCGAAGGTCGTGAGAAAGCCGAAGATGAAGAACATGTACATGGGATAGACTATCATGTCCTCATACGGCAGGCCGCCCCCGGCCAGCGACCAGACCTTAAGGACCGCGCCGACGCCGCAGGCTATGGCAATCGCCCGTATCAGGGCCTCGGAAAGGCGGGCGACGCCGGAAAGCATGTCGCCGGAAAGCATGTCCCGGGCCGCGTTGGTTATCGCCACGCCCGGCAGGAACATGGTTATGGATGCTATTATGATGGGGCTGAGCGCGGAGCCCAGGCCCGATTCCAGCGTCAGCACCGAGAGCAGCGTGCAGGCCGCGCAGCTTAGGAAAGTGCTCACGAACGCGTTTATCCTCAGCTTTTCCACGAACATGGACGCCAGATAGGCCGCGGCGCTGATGAGGGCGCAGAACACGGAGTCCAGAATGCCGCCGCCGAAGCTCATGCAGAGCGAGAAGCCTATGAAAATGGCGCCGGCCAGGTTTGCGGGCAGGCTGTACGGCCCGATCCTGTCTATGGCGCGAAGCTGCTGGAAGCCTTCCTCCACGCTCAGATCCGTAGACGTGAAGGCCCTAGAAAACCGATTTATCCTGGATATCTTGTCGAGATCCGTGTTTATGCTGTGTATCCGCTTTATGAAGGTGTGCATATCCCCGTCCTGCCCGCCGTCCAGGGAAAGGAAGATGCCCGTGGTCGTGGCGAAGCATTCCACATAGGGGATATCGCAGGCGCGGCAGATGCGGACAATCGTGTCCTCGACCCTGTATATCTCCGCGCCGCTTCTCATCATGATCTCCCCGGCGAAAAGCGCGAGCACCAATATCCTTTTCTGCCTTTTTTCCATCATGGGTATATGATAACACAGGCCGGCGACGCTTGGCAAGGGAAAGAGGCCGCAGGCTGCCCCGCAGACTGCCCCGCCTAGGCGGACACGTACTCCTCGCCGCGCTCGTCCATGACCTCGATTTCGGACAGCCTTATGCGCAGGTAGTCGTAGCCGTCCTCCTGGTATGACTCCAGCGCGCCCGTGACCGACACCCATTCGTCGGGAGCGGGGTATTCGCCGTCCCATGCGACCTCGAAGCCGGGGTTGGCGTCGGTCCCGCAGCAGCCGGGGCCGTATCGGATGACGAAATAGTAGGTGGCGTCCAGATCCGAATAAAACTCCGCGCTGAATATGCCCTCGTAGTGTATGGTCTTGCCGAGATAGTCCTCCGCGTTCAGGTAGATGTCGTTCACCTGGGCGACGAACAGCCTGTCCTTTATCTCTATGTATTCGTCGCCGTTCGCGGCCGCCGCGTCGGCGTGGAGCGAGGGGTCTATGCCGGAAAGGTCCACGGCGGATGTCCCGTTAAGGTTGCTCTGGCCAGGCAGCAGATCGCCTAGGGCCCCGCCTCCGTAGGCTTCGCCCGTTTCAGCCGGGTCACCGAGGCCGTCCTCGCCGGGCCAGGCCCCGTAGCCCTCCGCATCGTAGGCGCCGTCCGTTCCAGCCGGGCCCCCGAGGCCGTCGCCCCCTGCCCCGCCGTCCGCGCCGGGGCCGGCCCCGTAGCCCTCCGCCTCGTAGGCCTCGCCCGTTTCGGCCGGGCCACCGAGGCCGTCGTCCCCCGCCCCGCCGCCGGCATCCTCGCCCGAACCGCCGCCGCAGGCGGACAGGGCAAAGACGAGAAGGACGGCAAGCAGGGCCACGCCGGGCCTGCGCGCGCCAGCCCCCGCCGACTTGGCCGCCCAGAACAGCAGGAATGCGATGATGTTCACGATCACCACGCTCGCCCCCGTCGGCGTGGCATAGAGGTAGGAGGCCACCACCCCCGCGAAGAAGCAGGCCACCGAGACGACGGCGGAGCATATGGTCACCGTCTTGAAGCGCCTGCACACGCGCATGGACGTGAGGGCGGGGAATATGATCAGGCTCGATATCAGCATCGCCCCCATCATCCTCATGCCGAGCACTATGGTGATGGCGCACAGGAAGGCTATAAGCATGTTGTAGAGCCCGCTCCGCGTCCCCGTGGCCCGCGCGTGGGACTCGTCGAAGGTGACGGCGAATATCTTGTTGTAAAACAGCGCGAAAAGCACGAGCACGGCCGCGGACAGCACGATGCTGAGCCGCACGTCGGCCTTGCTCATCGCGAGTATGCTGCCGAACAGATAGTTGCAGACGTCGGTGTTCATGCCGGTCGTAAGCGATATTATCATGACGCCGACGGCGAGCGAGCCGGTGGATATCAGGGCGATGGCGGCGTCGCCCTTGATCCTGCTGCTCTCGCTTATGCGAAGCAGCAGGAAGGCGGCCAGCACGACCACTGGGATCGAGACGGCCAGCGGCGCGACGTTCATGGCCGTAGCCGCCGCGAGCGTGCCGAAGCCGACGTGCGAAAGCCCGTCGCCTATCATGGAATAGCGCTTCAGCACGAGGCTGACGCCGAGCAGGGCCGAGCACAGCGAAACGAGCAGGCCCACGACGACGGCGCGCACCAGAAAGGGATATGAAAACATCTCTGCAAGCGTATCAATCATACCAGTCACCCCATAAAGCTCCTTCCGAGCTCTGAATCGGCGTATTCGCGGGAGGTCCCGAAGAATAGCTGCCGGGTCTGAAGATGGAGCACGTGGCTCGCGTAGGCCAGCGCCCCCCGGACATCGTGCGTGACCATCACTATGGCGATGCCCCTCTCGCCGTTGAGCCGCGAGAGCAGCCCGTACATGGACTGCTGGGCCGCAGGGTCAAGCCCGCCCGAGGGCTCGTCCAGGGCCAGGAGCTTTACGCGCTCGGCGGCGCAGACCGCCCTGGCCAGAAGCACCCTCTGCTGCTGGCCGCCGGACAGGTCCATGTAGCACTGCTTCGCGAGGCCGCGGACGCCGAGCAGTTCCATGGCCTCGTGGGCGGCGGCCTTGTCGGCCCTTGTGTAGAAGGGGCGCAGGCCGCGCCCCCCCAGCCGCCCCGAGACGACTACCTCGTAGACGCCTGCCGGGAAATCCTTCTGCGCGGGGCTTTGCTGCGGCAGATAGCCTATCTCGTGCGGCTTCAGGCCCGCGTCCACGGACATCTCGCCGGAATGCGGCTGCTTCAGGCGCAGCAGGCCCCTCAGCAGGGTGCTCTTGCCCGAGCCGTTCTCGCCCGCGACGCATATATAGTCGCCGCTGTCCACGGAAAAGTTCAGCCCGCTGACCGCTACGGCGCCGTCGTATGCGAAGGAAAGATCCCGGCAGTCAATCAGCGCCATGCTACGACAAGGCCTCCTTTAGGCTGTCCACGTTGCCCCACATCAGGTCTATGTAGGTCAGGCCGCTCTCGAAGTCGTCCTTGGATATGTTGTGGCAGGCGTGCAGCAGCATGGGCTTCGCGCCTGTGGCCTCCCCTATGGCTTCCGCCATCCTCCCGTTGGAAAGCTCTATGTGGAATATCACCGGTATGCCCTCCTCCTTTATCTTGTCTATCAGGAACGCCACGGTCGCCGCGCTGGCCTCCGTTTCGGTCGAGCAGCCGGGGAACGCGGCGAAGTAGTCCAGGCCGTAGGCGTCCGCGAAGTAGCGGAACGGGAAGCGGTCGCCGAACACGACGGTCTTCAGCGGGGCCTCGGCCACGAGGTCCTGGAAGGCGGCGTCGAGCTCGTCGAGCTGCGCGGAATACGCCTCGGCGTTCTCCCTGTAGGCGGGCGCGTTCGCGCCGTCGATCTCGCACAGGGCCTCCGTTATGGCCTCGAGCATGAGCTTCGCGTTGCCCGGATAGGTCCAGATGTGCTCGTCGTATTCGACCTCCTCCTCCTCCGCCAAGGCCAATTCTTCTTCCTCCTCCTGCATCCCCTCGACAATCTCCTCCTCTACGGTGGCGACGCTGTCCATCATGGGAAGCACCCTCATGGACGAGGTGTCCATGGATTCCAGGATACCATCGACCCATTCGTCCGACTCCCCGCCTATGTAGAGGAACAGATCGCAGTCCTGTATGCTGATTATGTCCCTCGTCGTCGGCTCGAAGGAATGGGACTCGGAGGCGGGCGGCAGCAGCATGCTCACGTCGGCGAGGCCGCCGGACACGGCGCGCGCCAGGTCGTAGGGTGGGAATATGGTCGCCACTATGCTGACGCGTTCGTTCCCCGCGCCGTCGCCCCCGTCCACGGCGGCCGCCCCGCCGCCGCTATCCCCGGTCGCGCCCCCCTGCCCGCATCCCGCCGCCGACAGCGCCAGCAGCAGGGCAAGGGCCAGGAACAGTATTTTTTTTGCGTGTTTGCCCGTATGTCCTATACGATTCATATTATACCTCCATGATGCAGAAAACGCAATGCCGCGCGTGGCGCGCCCGGCCGGGCAGCCCCGGAGGGCGGCGCGGGTTTGCGAACGCAAACCTACGCGGGCAGCCATAAGCGACGCGCGGCGGACAGGCCGCCGCGTATTTTCGGCGGAATCAGCATCAATAGTTCAGCCGTACCTTGCAGGAGATGAGCGCGGAAGGGCGGGGCAGGGCGAGAAGCAGCGCCGCAGCCGCCGCAGCCGCCGCGAAAACAGGCCCGGCCACGCTTTGGGCAGCGGGCGCGCCGTCGGCCAGGACGGACTGCACGGCCTGTATCTGCCGGCAGACCTCGCAGCCTTCGTCGTCGTGGTCGTGCCCGAAGCAGGTTGCCGCGAACACGTTCGACAGCGCCCAGAAGGCTATGAGCAGCGCGCACAGCGCGACGGACACGACGGACAGATGCCTTTTCATAGGAAAGCCGGTTCTTCGTCCCATAACGATGTCTCCGGGGCCGCCCCGGCGGATTCCGACGCGGCCGCCAGCGATGCCTGTATGCCTATGGCACACTCGACGCGCTTCCTTTCGAGCTCGCAGCCGAGGGCGTAGGGCTTCATGATGTCCCCGTTGGCCTGCCACGCGCTGGCGTGGCAGCCGCCGCCGCAGTAGAACTTGGCCCAGCAGCCGGCACAGTCGGGCTTGCCGTATATATGGGCGCGGCCGAAGCTGTCGCGGAGGCGGTTGTGGAAGCTGCCCTCGCCGACGTTGCCGAGCCTGAAAGCGGGCTTCCCGACAAACTGATGGCAGGGGTATATGTCGCCCTCCGGCGACACGGCGGCGTATTCAAGGCCGGCGCCGCAGCCCGACACCCGCTTGAACACGCAGGGCCCCTGCGTGAGGTCTATGCTGAAGTGGAAAAAGTCGATGGGCCTGCCTTCCAAGGCGTAATCGAGGCAGAGCCCCGCGAGCCTGTCGTATTCCTCGAGCAGGCGGGGAAGATCCTCGTCACGCAGCGCGAAATCGTTTTCCGCGTCCGCGACGACGGGCTCCGCCGATATCCTGTCGAAGCCCAGATCGGCCAGATGCCGCACGTCCTCGGAGAAGTCGAGGTTGTTCCTCGTGAAGGTCCCGCGCAGATAGTACGCGCCGCGCCTGTTTTCGCGAAAGCGCCTGTAGTTCTTCATGACGGCGCCGTAGGCGCCGCCCCCGCCCGCCGTCCTGCGCATGGCGTCGTTGACCTCAGGCCTGCCATCTATGCTGAGGACCACATTGTCCATATGCTCGTTTATGAAGGCTTCCTTCTCGGCGTCGAGAAGCAGCCCGTTGGTGGTTATCGTGAAGCGGATGCGCTTGCCGCAGTCCCCTTCCCTCCGCCTGCCGTAGGCGACGAGCTGCCTGACGGCGCCGAAGTTCATCAGCGGCTCGCCCCCGAAGAAGTCTATCTCGAGGTTGCGGCGGCCGCCCGAACGCTCCAGCAGGAAGTCGATGGCCTTCATGCCGATCTCGACGGGCATCAGGCCCCGCCTGCCCGAAAACGAGCCCCCGCTGCCGAAGCAGTAGCGGCAGCGCATGTTGCAGTCGTGGGACGCGTGCAGGCACAGGGCCTTTATCGCCGCGCCGCGCCCGGCGAGCGCCTCGTCCGAAATGCGCGTCTCCTCCGTGAACAGCATGCCGCTGTCCGCGAGGCCGCATATCTCGGAAACCGCCTCCTTCAGGACGGCGCCGGGGTATTCCCCCGACATCTCCCCGGCCGCAGCCCATGCCGCAGCCTCCGAAAAGCCGTCCGCGCCCGAGGCCCCGCAGCGGCCAAGGATGCCGTAGACGGCGTCGCTGACCATATGGGCCGCGCCGCTGTTGACGTCCAGCGCTATGTTTAGGCCCCTGAACCTATAAAGATGTATCATAGCCAAAAGAAAAAAGCGGCGTATGCCGCTATCTGCGCTTCGTGTTTTCGCAGTCCTGGTTCGCGACGGTGCAGGATGTCTTGCAGGCCGACTGGCACGAGGCCTGGCATTCGCCGCAGCCCTTGCCGGCTGTGTCTTTGAGGCTGGGTTTGGCCAGCGTCTTTATCTGTTTCATCTCTCTCCTATTGTTGCTGCTCGGCGTGCACGCCATTTTTGCCCATCTCGGAACCAGAACCCGATCTGGACAAAGCTGACGCACGGGCCGAGCAGCTTCCATCGAAAGCCTCTGTTTTAGCGCTTGGAGAACTGCGAGGCGCGCCTGGCCTTCTTCAGGCCGTACTTCTTCCGCTCCTTCATGCGGGGATCCCTCGTCAGGAAGCCCGCGGCCTTAAGCGGCGGGCGGAACGTCTCCCGATCCGCCACGCAGAGGGCGCGGGATATGCCGTGCCGAAGCGCGCCCGCCTGCCCGGTGAAGCCGCCGCCCTTGACCGTTGCCACCACGTCGTACTTGCCCTCGGCGCCCGCTATCGCGAAGGGGCGCCTGACTTCCTTCTTTAGTATTTCCATGCCGAAATAATCGTCAATCGGCTTTTTGTTGATGGTGACCTCGCCTTTGCCGGGGATCAGTCGGACCCTGGCGACGGAAGACTTCCTTCTTCCCGTACCCGCGTACTGCAGCTTTGCCATCGGTCTGTCCCTCCTCCCCTCTAAAAGTCCCAAGTCTCGGGCTTCTGTGCGCTGTGCGCGTGCGTCGGCCCCGTGTATACCTTCAGTTTCTTGTACATCTGCCTGCCGAGCTTGCCGTTGGGCATCATCCCCTTTACGGCGTGCCTTATTATCTCGTTCGGCCGCTTCGCCTGCAGCTTTTCAAAGCTTATCTCCCTTAGCCCGCCCGGATAGCCTGTATACCTCTTGTATATCTTGTCCTTGCGCTTCTTGCCTGTCACGGCCACCTTCTCGGCGTTGATGACGATTACGTAGTCGCCTGTGTCGAGGAAGGGCGTGAACGTGGGCTTCTTCTTGCCCCTCAGAATAGAAGCCGCTTCGCTGGCAAGCCTGCCGAGGGTCCTGCCGTCGGCGTCAATGACGTACCATTTCCGCACGATCTCGCTGGGCCTTGCCACATAAGACCTGGTGTCGTCCATATCTGTGTCCGCCTCCCCGCCTACTGGGATAGCCCCCTGCCGCGACGGCAGCCCGCCCCGAGGGGGAATCTCTTTCGGCGCAATAAATTTTCGGCCGCGGCCGGAATCCCCAGCCTGTGCCTGCGTCCCGCCTGCTCCAAGGCCTGCGGGCATAGCGCATGAAGTATTGTAATACATGCGGGGGGGGAAAGTCAAGTGGAAATGTTTTACATGTGTGGTTAACAAGTGATAATGTCACCTTGTAGAGTATCAAGTGAAAATGTCACCCCTCCGGTAAAATGGGGGGATGCTTTCCGCGCCCCGCCTTTTTTACTTAAACTCAATATGGAGCGTTTTGCCTACCCCATCCGCAATCTGCTGTAAGGTGGCTATCGTGGAACTGCAATTCCCATTCTCTATACGGCTGATGTTTGATTGCCTGATACCCGTTTTTTCGGCTAACTCCTTTTGCGTCAAATTCCTTTCCGTACGGGCGGCGATGATCGCCTTTATATATTCGCGCTCCGGGCGTTGACGCTCCCATTCAGCCGCAAACTCCGGGTTTTCAAGCTGTTTGTTCAAATGTCTTTTATAATCGCTCATTTCTTGCCCCTCCCCTCCTAATCCGCTTTGTATTTCATGGCAAGCGCGATTTCGTTTGGCGGTGTTTTCCGTGTTTTCTTCACGAATCCGTTTGTGAGGACAATCTTGTTATCCACAACGAAAAAGTAAAAAGGGGTAGCCGTCGCGGGCCGCCATCGCCTCGACCGTCGCGGGGTCATAGTAGTGGTTCTCAAGGTCAATAAGCTTCATCGTCGCCTCCGTCGCGGCC
>JAISXZ010000168.1 GCA_031270275.1 Eubacteriales Family XIII. Incertae Sedis bacterium
AACGCCAAGGCGCTTTCGCCGACGAAGCGGAAATCGGCGCGTGGGCGACGGACGCCGTGAACGCCATGTACGCGGCGGGCATACTGAGCGGCAAGCCGGGCGAACTGTTTGACCCGAAAGGCGACGCCACCCGCGCCGAGGTCGCGGCGACGCTGCACAGATTCATTGTCGCCGCCGGCGAGGGCGCGGTTTCGCCCGGCCCGGCGTAACCCCTTGTGCCGTATCCGGCGCCGCACGAAATAAGAGCAGGTGGTCTGGTTTTCAGCCCTTCGGCACATAGCCGGGGGGCTGTCCCTTCAGCGGGACATTCCGAAAGGCCTGGTGCGGACGGGGGCGGCGGGGCGGATCGCGCCGACGGCGCGAAGGATCGCCCTGGCCTCATTTCTTCGCATTCTTTCAAAGCCACCCGGGCGGCCTGAGAAGCAGCGGCGATCCACGCACAGGGCCACGTGCGCGAATATGTCCTCCAGCCCAGGCGGCATCGCCTCGTCGGGGACGCGCGACATGACGCGAAACACGTACTCCCTCGCGGTCTCCGCGCGCCGCCGCTTAAGCCCCCTCCGCCCCGCCCGAAAGCCCATGCGCAGAAACAGGCCCTCCGGGCTGTCGCGCAGCAGCGCGAGCCGCCCCAGGATGCGCAGTGCCCTGAGCAGCCTCCCTAGCGCCGCCGGCAGACGCCGCGGATCCCCGCCGCCCACGCGCTCGTCGCGGAGGCTCACGGTCGGCCTCATGGCCGCCAGCCGCAGCCTCCTTAGCCGGAAAAGGGCTATGGCCGCGACGGCGATGACAGCGGCGGCGGCTATCGACGCGACGGCGGCGACGGCGGCCTGCGGTATCTGGCCGGAGAACTCCTCCATAGCCAAGGCCTCCATATATGGGGCGGGGGGAGGAGGGATATCCGCAGGCGCCTCGCTGTAGGGCAGCAGGGACACCAGGAAGGCGAGGAAGCGGCCCGCGCCCGCGAGCGCGAGGGCGGCAAGATCGCGGGCTGCGGCAACGGCCGCGAATATGGCGGCCCTGCATCCGGGCAGCAGGAAGACGGCGGCAGCCGCAGCGGCCGCAGCCAGGGCGATAGCTGCGGCGGCGAGCGTAGCGCCGCGCTCCAGATCGCCGCCGCCCGCCCTCCTTTCCGCCGGCCCATATACCCTCAGCGACGACAGCGCGGCCAGGTTTACGGCGAGGGCCGCCGCGCACAGGGCGTTGGCGAGCCCCGTAAACTCGAATTCCCCTATCTGCACCAGATAGACGAGCGCCGTGCCGCATATCGATGTCTCCACAAACGCCAACATGGTGTTGGCCTTTATGGGCTCGCGGCTGAACATGAGGCCCTGGGCCTGGGGGATCAGGAACAGCGCGCCCGCGATGGCGTAGTACCAGGCCCCCTCTATGCTATGGGGAAGCAGGAAGCAGGCCGCCTCCACGCCCGCAGCCATGCAGACGTTGGCCGCCGCGACGCCGCCCAGGCTTCGCTCCCTGCGGGCAAGCGCGAAATTCACGAGGGCGGAGGCGGCCGAGCAGAAAAAGAGCGCGGAAAAGCTGAACAGCATGAGCTTCTCGGCCCCAGCCTGCGAGATGAACATGAAAAGGCAGTAAATGAAGACCGACGAGGAAAACACGGGTATCATGACGAAGGAAAGGGGACGCGCCATCAGCAGGCCCCCCTCAGGCTGTCTACGGAAAGCGCGCGCAGGCCGCTGGCCGCCGCGCCCCCGTCGTCAAAGAGCAGAAGCCGCGTCCTGTGCTCGGGGAAGCCCTCGAGCGTCCGCAGGGCGCCGGCCTCGGCGAGGCTTCCAGCCACGTAGTACGCCTGTCCGTAAAGCCCCGGCGCGGCAAGCGGCCGGCCCGAGAGCCCCCGCCCGTTTTTCGAAAGCGCGGCAAGAAGCTCGAACATGCGCTCCCGCGCCTGTGCGCCGGCAGCGGGCGGCGTGCAGATCTCCGGGAACCAGCCCGAATCGGGCGCCAGCAGGGCGGCCGCGATGCCCCTGCCCGCAAGCCCGTCTATCAGCGAGGCCACGACCGAAAGGGAGGCCTCAAAATCCTCGTCGCCCCTGTCCCTGAACGAGGCCGCGTCCACTATGAACAGCACGCTGTCAGGCGCCACGATCTCGTAGCAGTTCACCTTGAGCGGCTGGCCGCGCGCGAGCAGGCGCATGTTTATGTCCCGCGCCGAGTCCTGCGGCATGTAGTCGCGCACCGTCTTTATGAGGTTCCTGTCCTTCAGGAAGCCACCCGAGGACGAGCGCGTGTCCCACATGTCGTCCGTCACCCTCGATACGGCCACCTCGACGAGGCGCGGGTATACCGTTATGCGGCACGGCGCCGATGGGGCGAAGCGCCGGCCTGTGACACAGAGCCCGAACCCGTCGCCCGAACGCAGGAGGGTCTCGCCTATGCCCATTATCCCCCGGCGCTCCGCCCGCCATTCGTCGGAAAAGCTGAGGGTCCGCCGCCATTTCACGAAGCCGGCCCTGTACAGGCGCTCGTACGCCTTCACCCGGCGCTCGCCCTCCACCTCGTCGCGCTCCACTATGACGCCCCTGTCCGGCAGGGCGCAGTCGTCCAGGCTGCAGGGCTCGCGGAATTCGACCCAGAGCAGCGGCAGCGGCTTGTTGTTCCTTATCGCGCGCCTCACAGTGAAGGGCTGGCCCGGAAATACCCCCGCGCACTCGGCCCTTATCTCGACCTCCACGTCCCTCAGCGCCATCCGCGCCCATATGTACGACGAGGTGGCGAGCAGGGCCACGAAGCCGAGAAAGAGCGCCGCGAGCGTCTTGCCGTGTATCGCCGTCACGACGCAAAGCGCGAGCCAGACGGCGCTGGCCACGGGGTTTGCCAGCGCGCTCGCGGCCGCGCCGTCGTCAGCGCGCATACAGCATGCCGCCTTCCCCGCCCGGCGCGGCGACCGTTCCCAGTATGTCGCCTATTATCCCGTCGGCGGACTTGCCCATGGCGCGGGCCTCGCCGTTCGGCGTCACGCGATGCGGAAGTATGTAGGGGGCCAGGGCCTTCACGTCGTCGGGCGTCACGAAGGCACGGCCGTTCATGGCCGCAAACGCCTTGCCGGCGCGGTACAGGGCCCGCGAGGCCCTGGGGCCCGCCGGCAGCGCCAAAAGCCCGCTGTCGCGCGTGGCGCCTGTTATGGAGACTATATAGTCCAGCACCTTGTCGTCGATGTAGACGGACTCCGCTATCTCGCGCCGCAGCCCGCCCAGGGCGTCCGCGCAGGTGACCGCAGCCAGGCTGTCCAGACGCGTCCCGTCGCCGACGGCCCTGAGCATCTCCGCCTCCTCGCCGCGCGAGGGGTAGCCCAGCGACAGCCTCATCAGGAATCTGTCCATCTGCGCTATGGGCAGATGGAAGGTGCTCTCCATCTCGACGGGGTTCTGCGTCGCCATCACTATGAAGGGCTCCGGCAGGGCGTATGCCTCGCCGTCTATCGTGACCTGAAGCTCCTCCATGGCCTCGAGCAGGGCCGCCTGCGTGCGCGGTATCGCGCGGTTTATCTCGTCCGCGAGGAATATGTTCGCCATGACCGGGCCGCGCATCGTCCTGAAATCCCCGAGCTTCTGGTCGAACACGCTCATGCCTGTTATGTCGGAGGGCAGCAGATCGGGGGTGAACTGGACGCGCGAAAAGGAGCAGCCGAGCACCCTCGAGACGACCTTGACGAGGGTGGTCTTGCCCACGCCGGGAAGATCGTCGAGTAGCACGTGGCCGCCGCAGAATATGGCCGCAAGGACGAGCCTTATCTGCCATTCCTTTCCGATTATTGCCTTGGAAGCCTCCGCGACGGCGGCCTCCGCAATCTGTCTTATCCGCTCCAAGCAGCCCCCCGACGGCGTGTGCCGCGCAATTTCGGCCTGTCCAAAACCGGCCCGTGCGCCGGGCGGTTCCGGCCAAAGCCCCTAAGCAGCGGCCTCACCTTATGAAATTCGTGGCTATGCGCTTTTCCTTTTCCGGCAGCGGGACGGCCTGCCTCGACGCCTCTATGCTTTTCATAAGCCAGGCCATGTTGGCGCCCAGCACACGCAGCGTCTGCAGGCCCTCGGCGTCCTGCAGCGTCTCCTCGGGCCTGTTGCCGTGGACCGAGTTCCAGTACTGCGAGGAAACGACGGGCATGCCGCTTATGGTGAAATACTTGTTCAGCCGGTCGAACGCCGAGCCCGCGCCGCCCCTGCGGCAGCTGACCACGGCCGCGCCGGGCTTTCCCTCGAACGCGTCCCTCGCCGAAAAGAACATGCGATCCAGAAGGGCGCACAGGGCGCCGTTGGCCCCGGCGAAATACACGGGCGTGCCGATGACTATCGCGTCCGCGGCCCTGGCCCGCTCCGCGATCCTGTTGCAGGGATCGCCGCCAAGAGCGCAGCTGCCCGTTTTCACGCAGGCGCGGCAGCCCACGCAGCCGTGCACAGGCCCCTTGCCTATATGGAATATCTCGCTGTCCACCCCGTTGCTGCCCAAGGCCCCAGCCACCTCGCTGAGAGCCGTGAACGTGCATCCAGCCTCATTCGGGCTGCCGTTTATCAACAACGCTTTCATGACGCAACGCCTCCTACGCGGCCCCTGGGCCGCCACAAAAGAAATTTGCCAGTCCTGCCATATTTTCATTGTAGCATACAGGGTTTCGGTTTTCAATCATAAACGCTATTTCCAGTTTTTCACGAGCACCTCAGCCGCCGCGCCGCGCCCCGCGCCGTCGGAATTGATGGCTCGCCTGGCCTTTACCGCGACTATCTCAAAGCCTTCGTCGCTGTATAGCTCGCGCACAAACGGCGTGTCGGAATTGCTCAGAAGGCATCTGGCGCCTGCGGCCGTGAGCCGGGCAAAGACGTCCCGCAGCCGCCGCTGCTCGTCCTCGCCGAAGCCGCCGGCCTGATACCCCGTGAAGCTGTTGTTGCCGGGCCCGTGGTATGGGGGATCGAAATAGACAAACGCGCCCTGCCCCGCCGTCTCCACGGCGGCCTCAAAATCCCCGTTCAGTATCTCGATCTCCGCGCTTTCGCAGTTAAGATACCCATGGATTGCCCGAAGGACGGGCTCATCGCAGATCCTGGGATCGCTGTGCCGCCCGTAGGGCACATTGAACAGCCCTTGGGAGTTCACGCGGTACAGGCCGTTGTAGCACGTTTTGTTGAGGTAAATCAGCCGGGCCGCCTTCTGGACGGCGGACAGGCCCGCGAACTTCTCGCTGTCGCGATCCTGTTCCCGTATCCGATAGTAGTATTCCTCGCTGTCACGCTCCCTGTGCGCATTCAGGGCGGCAACCAGTTCGTCAACCTGATCGCGGATGGCCCTGTACGTGAGCACAAGCTGCTCGTTGTTGTCGTTGACCACCGCACGGCGGGGCTGGCGGTCGAGAAACAGCGCGCCCGCGCCGACGAAGGGCTCATAGTACCTGAGATCGCCGAGATTGTCGGGGAGGCGTTTCCTTATTTCAGGAAGAAGCTGCCGCTTGCCGCCCGCCCATTTGAGACAGGGCCTGACCAACGGATCCCTTCGCCTTGCTGCTTCCGACGACATAAAGGCCCCCTTCATATTTTTCACGGATCGCCTGCGACCCGCCAAAACAAAAGAACGACCAAGGCATTGCGCTTTGATCGTTCTCTCTGTCCGCCGCCTACGCCCAAACCGCCGCAGCGAAACCTCCCGCGAAAAAACAGAGGTCATCTCCGTTTTTAAAGAGTATTTAGCCGCTGAAAGTCATTATACACATTTAAGAAAGGAACCGTCAACCATGACATGGATTTTTTCGATCTGCAACGCCAAAGGCGGCTGCGCAAAAACGACGACGGCGATCAACATCGGCGCGGCGCTCGCCGAACGGGTGACCTATCGGAACTACCGCAACCACTAATCCCAGCCCCGAAAATCGTCGCCCCGAAAATCGTCAGCCCCGAAAATCGTTGCTGACTTACCCGCGTTTCTTTGATATAATACAGCATGCGCAATTCTATATTTCTATCAATCCGGCGGTGCTATATGAAAAAACATCGAAACGGCTTGTATATTTTCGTGTTCCT
>JAISXZ010000217.1 GCA_031270275.1 Eubacteriales Family XIII. Incertae Sedis bacterium
GAACCATGAGAGCTATATGGACATACCGGTGTTCTTCGCCGCCGTCACGAACAAGCAGCACGGCTTCGTGGCGAAAAAGAGCCTGGCCTCGCTGCCCGTTTTCGGCAGATGGATAGAGGAGATCCGCTCCGTGTTCATAGAGCGCGACGACCCGCGCGCCTCGATAAGGGCCATAGACGAGGGGATAGGGCTGCTGCGGCAGGGCTTTTCCCTGGTGATATTCCCGGAGGGCTCGCGCAGCGGGGGCAGGGGCATGGGCGAATTCAAGAAGGGCGCGCTGCGGCTCGCCACCAAGCCTGGGGCGCCCATAGTGCCCGTGACGCTGCAGGGCAGCCGCCAGGTGTTCGAGGAAAAGGGCAGGCTGCAGAAGGGCTGCCGCGTCAGGGTCTTCATCCACCCGCACATAAAAACGGCCGGCCTCTCGAAGCAGGAGGCCGGCGCCGTTTCGGATGCCGTCGAGGGGCTAATCCGCGAAAAGCTGGACGAGTGGCGGCAGCAGAATGGGTGATGGCAGGGGCGGGAAGCCGGAAACGCCGTAGTCCGCGCCCTCGGCGCCCTCGGCATCCTCGCCGCCCGTGTCCCCGGCGTCCTCGCCGTCCCATTCATCGACGTTCAGCACGGTGTCGCCCTCCGGCGGGGCGGTTCTCGGCCGCTGATCCGTCTCCGCTATCGCGATCTTCCCGTTAAGCGCGAGACTGCCTACGTAGTGGCCTACGGCCTCAAGGCTGTATTCGCCGCCGCCCCTATATTCCTTCAGGCTGAAGCTCAGGCCGAGCAGGGCGTCCTCCGCCGTCTTTTTTGTCCTGCCCTCTATGGACCATTCCTCGGCCCCCTCGCCGTCCTCGGCCTCCCTTATCGAGATCGTGTACTCGAAGCCATGCCCTATTCTGGCGAGCATTCTGATATTGTCGACGACAAAATAGAAGGGGTTGTCGTAGTCGTAGTACGGGTAATACCCCTCGTTTTCGCCGTCCACCGCCGCGACGAGCCTGTCGCCGTCCACGCGCGCCGTCAGCAGGCTGCCGGACCTCTGGAACAGCCTGTCCCCGAAAAGCCGCTCGCACAGGGCCGCCCCCTCGACGGCGTCCTGGTATTTGTTCTCAAAGGAATAGGTGTCTGAATACCACCGTAGGTAGTCGTCGGCCATGAGCTCCCCGACGCTCTTGTTGAGGCCTAAGTCAAGGCCGCCGACGGAGAGCACGTCGAAGGGGTTGAAGTCCTCGCCGGCAAAGCCCTCGCCGGGGGCGTACAGCCAGTCGTCTTCGCCAATGGCGACGGGCAGATCCTCGCCCGTCATGGATGCAAAATCTTCCACGACATCATTGATCAGCGGCGATCTTAGGTAGAGGTCCCCGTCGCTCAGTATGAACTCCGCGCTCGCACCGTCTAAGGCAGTCAGCATATCCGGCAGCATCCAGGTCGTGTACGAGAACGGCCTGACGATGTATCCGTAGTCCCCGCCGCCCGCCTCGTCAAGGTAGCCGGATATGATGTCGCCCAGGCCGCCGAGATCCAGCGTGGCCCCGGCCTTTATGTCCATGACTGAGGCCGCAGGGTCCAGCAGGGCCGCAACGTCTATACTGGCGCTGGCCGTGTCGTCCTGCCTGTCGCCGTACAGCCTCAGCTCCGCGGCGACGGAGCCGTCTATTTTATAGTTCTTGGAGGCGTCGTAGAAGGAGCTCGGCTGCCGGAGCAGCAGCTTGTTGAATATCGTAAATTTCTCGTCTATCTCCGCCGCCAGCGCGGCCTCGTCCACAATCTGGGCGGCCTGGTACTCATAGCTGTAGAACAGCTCCAGGCTGAGCGCGTCCGCGACGGCCCGCACAGGCGCGAAGGTCTGGCCACCGCCGCTTATGAAGGGCGCCACGGCCAGATCCACGTAGTCCGTGCGGAGCCCCTCGGTTATGGCCGCCTCCGTCACGCCGGGCTTCATCGTCAGGCTTTTGCCGCCGAGCGTGACGGTGGATGACTTCTCGGCCGCGTCAAAGCTGGTCTCCGCGCCCAGGGCGTCGAATATGGGCTTCACGGGCGCCACCATCGCGCCGCCGACTATGTAGGGCCCGGAAGCCCCGAAGTCCACGGCCTTGCCGTTCACGAAGACGTTGATGCCGTCGAGGCTCGTGAAGCCGTGCGCCGCCTTTTCCTTGAGCCTCCTCGCCTTTTGGGTCTCCGCATAAAATTCATCCAGCCTCTGATCGTACGCGTCCCACTGCTCGTCCGTCCAGCTTTGCTGCTGCTCCAGGTATTCCTCGTACTGCCGGTAGTACTCGTCCGTCTCCTCCGATGTCCAGGACTCCTGCTGCTCCCACTGCTCGTCCGTCCAGAATTCCTGGTCCCCCCATTCCTCGAAATAGTCGATGCCAAACGCCTGGGCGGGCAGCAGGGCCGCCGCCAGGAACGCGGCCAGGAGCGAAACCAATCTACGCTTTTTCATAATTGCCTCCATATGGCTCGTTGACAGCTTTTTTAGCGAAGCCTTCTTTATGAAGCGACGCGTGGGCCGCGCCTAGCCCTTCCGCGCCGGCAGGGCGTGCAGGGATGCCTGCGCCCCCGGCGCCGCGTCGGAAAGCTTGAAGCGCGACACCGTGTTTGCGAGAATGGCGGTCTGGTCGTTCATCTCGCGGCTTAGCTCGGCCGACTTTTCCGAGGTCTCGCTGTTGGCCTGCACGACCTGCGTTATCCGCTCTATCCCCTCGTTTATCTCGGTGATGGCGTCCTTCTGCAGATGCGAGGCGGCGTTGATGCGATCGATCATCTCGTGCGTGCGCTCGGAATACGAGGCGGCGGCCCGTATGCTTTCCCCCGTCTTTTTCGCTATCACGTTGCCCTCCCCCACGCGCTTCACGCTGTCGGAGATAAGGTCGGCCGTCTCCTTGGCGGCCTCGGCGGACTTGGACGCGAGGTTCCTTACCTCATCGGCCACGACCGCGAAGCCCTTGCCGTGCTGCCCGGCCCTGGCGGCCTCCACCGCCGCGTTCAGGGCCAGGATATTGGTCTGGAAGGCGATGTCGTCTATGACCTTGATCACCTTCGAAATATTTGCCGAGGCGTCGGAGATGCCGGTCATGGCCTCCTGCATCCGATCCATGTTGCCGGTGCTGTCGTCCATGAGCCTGCCCACCTCCCGCACGTTGTCGAGGGCGTCCTGCGCGTTGTCCACGTTCTCCTTCGTCTGATCCAGCACGGTGGAAATGGCCTCGGAAAGCATGTCTATGCCCGAAAGCTGCTCCGCCGATCCGTGCGCCAGGCCCTGGGCGTCCGAGGCGACCCGGTTGGCCACGGACGCTACGCGGTCGGAGGCGCTCGTGATCTCCCGGAACACGTCGTTGTTGCTGATGAGCATCCTCTGCAGGTTGTTGCCCACGGAATCGTTCTCCGAGCGCGGCTCGTACCAAACCGAGAGATTCCCGTTCGCTATATGCTCGATGACCGCGGCCTGATCGAGCATAGCCGCGGAAAGCTCGCGCATGCTTCTCTCAAGCACGCCGAGCTCGTCCTTTCTTTCGGCTGCGGATCCCGATTCCGCGGTCGTGTCCCCCAGGGCCAGCAGCTGTATCCGATGAACCACGCTGCGGATGGGCTTCACGATGTTGTCGAGGCTCCTTGACAGGAGGAACAGGCCCGCCAGCGCGATGACTACGCTGACGGCGATCAGGGCGATGTATGTCGTCTGTCTCTGCGCGTAGACCTCGCCGATCAGCTTGTCGGTGTCCTCATAGTAGTTCCCGCTGCTGATATACCATCCGTAAGGCTCGAATTTCTTCGTGTAGCCCCTTTTCTTGTAGGAACCGTCCTCATCCCCCGGCTTGCCGAAATAGAAATCCGAATAGCCGCCGCCCTCGTCGCCGAGCTTGATGAAGTTCTGTATGTAATAGGTCCCTTCCTTGTCCTGCGCATCTATCCGCATGGCCCCTTCGTTCGCCTCGTTGTAGTGGACGATGCAGAGCCCGTCCGCCATGTCCGCCCAGAAATACCCGTCGTCCACGTATCCGGGGCCGCTGCTGTAGCGGGTGTCCCTCACGATCTTCTTGGCGATCTCCATGGCCTCCGACTCCGATATCCCGCCGTCCAGGGCCAGCTGCCGATTCGCCTCCAAGGCGCTGATCACCGTCTCTACGGCCGTCTTTATGTTGTTGTCAAAACCGTTCCGCGTGGAGGAAATGATCTGCTCGTAGGCCCTGTTAAGGCTGAACGCCGCAGTAAGGGACAGGATGATGATGATTGCGACCATAAGAAGGCCTGTGGATAAAAGCGTCCTGCGTTTCAAACCGAATTTGATCTGCGGATCTTTCGCGACGACGAATCGTTTCATGGCAGCCTCTCCTTGAAAACATCCCGATGCCCGCCAGCATCTCGAATCTGGGTATATGCATCTATATGAACCACAGGCGCGCAGCGAAGCGTCCATGCAAGTCCGCCAGGCGCGTCTCCGCCGCAGGCGAAAGGATCGCGCGGCGCTCCGGGCCGCAAAATGCCCGTAGGCCCTATGGGCTATTCTACCATAAAAGCGGAGCAAAGCAAAGCTTTTATGGCACAATTCGTGTCCGCGATTTTTGGACAAAAAAAACGGCAAAAAGACGGCCGTTTACATTTCAGGGGTATGTGTGTGCGGGAAAGGGGCGCGGGCCCCTTTCCCGCCCTCGCGGACTGACTGCCCCTGAATAGTAACGACGGCCAAAAAAAAAAGGTTAAATGAAAAGTTCAATGCACCCCCCGAAACGGTTTTTTGAAACCGGTCGGAATCCGCATGAAACAAAGAGAAAAACAACAAGACATCGGCCCGTTTTAGTGGTAAAATAG
>JAISXZ010000099.1 GCA_031270275.1 Eubacteriales Family XIII. Incertae Sedis bacterium
AAATGCCCCTACTGCATAGGCGAAATCGACGAGGCGGCCACACGCTGCCCCCACTGCACCTCCGTTCTGGCGCAGGACGGTTAGCCCATGTCCCCCCGTCAAGGCTGCCCCGCGTCCGCGGCGGCGGCCCTGTTCAGACGGAAAGCCTTTCTATAAGCCCCTCCAGCTCCTCGCGGCTGAAATATTCCAGCTCTATCCTGCCCCTTTCGCCGTTTCCCGTTATGCTCACCTTCGTGCCGAACGCCCTCCGAAGCCCCTCCTCTATGTACAGCAGCTCCCTGTCCTTCGGGCGCGGCCTCGCGCTGCGCCGGGGCTCCCCGAACCGGGGATCCGCAGCAAGGCTTTCCGCCTCCCGCACCGAGCAGCCCTTCTTCACAAGATGCTCCGCAAGCAGCATCTGTTTCTCAGGGTCCGCGACGGAGGCGATCGCCTTCCCGTGCCCGCCCGACAGAGCGCCCTCCGCCAGATAGCCCCTGATCGGCCCCGGCAGCCTCAGCAGCCTCAGGGCGTTGCTTATGTAGGGCCGGCTCTTGCCTATGCTTTTAGAAATTTCTTCCTGCGTCAGGGCCAGCGCGTCCATCGTCTGCCGTATGGCCTCGGCCTCCTCTATCGGGTTCAGATCCTCGCGCTGTATGTTTTCGATGAGGGCGAACAGGACGTTCTGCTCGTCGCTTATTTCGCGCACGAGGCAGGGCACGGCCTTAAGCCCCGCCTTTATGGCCGCCCGCCAGCGCCGCTCGCCCGCCACAAGCTCGTAGCCGTCCCTGGCCTGCCGCACTATAAGCGGCTGTATGACGCCATGCTCCCTTATCGACGAGGCCAGCCCGTCTATGGCCTCCTGCCTGAATGTCTTCCTCGGCTGGTTTGCGTTCGGCTTTATGCCATGCGTGTCGATATAGAGGACGCCGCCTTCCGGCGCCCCTTCCTTTATTCCATTTTCTTCCAGCGACACCTCTCTGCTCGCTTCGTCTATCAGGGCGTCCAGACCCCTGCCAAGCCCTTTTCTCAACCTTCCGGCGCTCATGCCTGCCCTCCGTTGCGGCCCCTACGCCGCCCTGCCGCCGATCCGAAAATACGGCTGCTCAGCCGCCAAGCCCCTCCTCCGATTCAAGAAACTCCTCGGCAAACTCCATATACGCCTCTGCGCCCTTGGATTTCGGATCGTACTCCGTTATCGGCATCCCGTAGCTCGGCGCCTCCGCGAGCCTGACATTCCTCGGGATCACGGAGGAATAGACCTTGTCCTTGAAATACTTCTTTACCTCCTCGACGACCTGTATGGACAGGTTGGTCCTCCCGTCGAACATGCTGAGTATCACGCCCTGTATCTCCAGGCCGGGGTTCAGGCTCCTTTTCACCAGGCCTATCGTGCTCATCAGCTGGCTCACGCCCTCAAGGGCGTAAAACTCGCACTGTATGGGGATCAAGACGCTGTCTACGGCCGTCAGGGAATTGATCGTAAGAAGCCCTAGGGACGGCGGGCAGTCGATGAATATGTAGTCGAATCTGCCCCTGATCCTGTCAAGCACCTTTCTCAGCCGTTTTTCGCGCCCCTCGAGCTGCACCAGCTCTATCTCCGCACCGGCCAGATCCACGCTCGCAGGCAGAAGCTTCAGGCCTTCTACCGAAGTGGCGAGCACGGCCTGCATGGGATCCGCCGTCTCGTCGATAAGCAGCTCGTATATGGTTGTCGTCAGGTTCTTCTTGGATATCCCCATACCGCTGGTGGTGTTGCCCTGCGGGTCTATGTCCATGATGAGCACGTTCTTGCCCCGCGCCGCGAGACAGGCGGCAAGGTTTATGTTGGTCGTCGTCTTGCCTACCCCGCCCTTCTGGTTGAATATGGCGATCGATTTTCCCAAGCTTTCCCTCCTGCCCGGCCGGAGCCCTTCAGCGGCGGCTATACGGGGACCTTTTATTACAATTATACAGCATCCCCGCACGTTTGGCTACGGATTTGCCAAAAAACCTGAGGGCTGTCCAAGTGAGGTTCCACGTGGAACATTGGCGCGGATAGGCGGGGTGTTTTCCAATATATTCCAGCTTATGGCCCCTACAGCGGCGCGCGCGCCGGCGTGCCTGCCCTTCTAGGATACCGCAGGGGCGTCGCCTGTATCTTTTCCACGAACACGAGCGTATGCCCGAGGCCGTATGTCTCGGGCAGGGCGGCGGCGACGCGGGCCGGGGCGCCGCCAAGCAGCCTTATCGCCTTCGCCGCGCCGGCAAGCTCGGCTGCGGCGGCATCGCCCTTATAGGCTATCATGTGCCCGCCGACGGCGACGAAGGGCAGGCAGTATTCGGCCAGCGCGGACATGCCCGCCAGCGCCCTCGAGACACAGGCGCCGAAGCCCTCGCGAAAGCCGTCCAGCCGCGCCAGGTCCTCCGCCCTGCCCAGCGCCGTCCTCGCGTTTCCGATCCCCAGCGCGTCAATGACGCCGTCGAGGAAGCGAAGCCGCTTGCCCTGCGAATCCATGAGCGTAAATTCGGTATCCGGCATGAGCATCGCCAGCGGCAGGCCCGGAAAGCCCCCGCCCGTGCCCACATCGACGACGCGGCGCGCGCGCATGAGTTCGGGGCGGCCGTAGCAGGCCGCCGAATCGACAAAATGCCGGAGGACAAAGCTGTCGGGCTCCCTTATCGCCGTAATGTTCATCTTCCTGTTCCACGAAAGAAGGATTTCCATATAGCGTTGGAAGCGTTCAAGCAGCCTGTCGTCGCAGGGGGCCCCAAGGGCCGAAAGCGCGGGGCCGAGCAGCTCCCTGACGGCCCTATCCATCGCGGGAGGCGCCCTTCCTGCGCCTTTTTTCAATGTGGACGAGCAGCACGGCGATGTCGGCCGGGGTGACGCCCGGCACCCTCGAAGCCTGGCCCACGGAGACCGGGCGCACCGCGCCCAGCTTCTGCCTCGCCTCGAGCCTCAGCCCTTCGAGCGCCCCGTAGTCGAGGCCGTCCGGAATCCCCCTGCCCTCCAGGCCCTTGACGCGTTCGGCCTGCGCGAGCTGCTTCTTTATGTAGCCGTCGTATTTTATGAGGTTTTCGGCCTGGATCCTCGAATGCGGCGGAAGCTCGGGCCTCGCGCCGTCGATTTCGGCCATGCCCTCATAGTCGATCTCGGGCCGCTTCAGTATCTCCGCCAGCGCCGTCCTTTCGGACAGGGGCGCGCTTCCCCTGCCGGCAAGAAAGGCCGCCGCCTCGGCGGGCGACACGGACGTGGCCTCCAGCCTGCGCAGCTCGCCCTCGATCCCCGATTTGGAGCGCAGGAAGCCCTCATGGCGCTCGCCGCTGGCGAGCCCCAGCCCCCATGCCTTTTCCGTAAGCCTGAAATCCGCGTTGTCGTGGCGCAGCAGGAGGCGGTATTCCGCGCGCGCGGTCATCATGCGGTAGGGCTCGTCCGCGCCCTTAGTGACGAGATCGTCGATGAGCACGCCTATGTAGGCTTCCGAGCGGCCGAGCAGGAAGGGCGGCCTGCCGGAAAGCTTCAGGGCCGCGTTGATGCCCGCCATAAGCCCCTGCGCGGCGGCCTCCTCGTAGCCCGAGGTGCCGTTGAGCTGCCCGGCGCAGAATAGCCCCTCTATCCCCTTATGCTCGAGGCTTGGGCCCAGCGTGAGGGGATCGATGCTGTCATACTCTATGGAATAGCCGGGACGGCTGAAAACCGCGTCCTCAAGCCCCGGTATGGAGCGATAGAAGGCCGCCTGCACGTCCTCCGGCATGCTCGTTGACATCCCCTGTATGTACGCCTCGTCCGTCGAAAGGCCCTCGGGCTCGATAAACACCGGATGCCTTTCCCTGTCGGGGAAACGCTTCACCTTGTCCTCCACGGAGGGGCAGTATCGCGGCCCCACGCCTTTTATAAGCCCTCCGTAGAGCGCCGAGCGGCCAAGGTTCCCAAGGATTATCTCGTGCGTCCTCGCCGTGGTCCAGGTCAGCCAGCAGCTTGCCCTGTTTTCGCGGCCCAGCCCCCCCGCATAGGCATTGACGTAGGAAAAGGGCAGGACGCGGCTGTCCCCCTTCTGCTCCTCCATCCGCTCGAAGCGCAGGGACTGGGCCAGGACCCTTGCCGGGGTGCCCGTCTTGAACCTGCGCAAAGCCAGCCCAAGCCCCTCCAAGGCAAGCGCAAGCCTCGTCGCGGCGGGAAAGCCGCTCGGCCCGCCCTCGTATGAGCTCTCGCCTATGAAGACGCGGCCCCTGAGAAAGGTGCCCGTGGCGAGAATCACCGCGTCGGCCCTGTAGATCGCGCCGGTCCTCAGCACAAGGCCCTTCACGCGGCCGCCCTCGACAAGCAGATCGACGGCCTCGCCCTGCTTAAGGTCGAGGTTCGCCTGGCGTTCCAGCGCGCGCTTCATCGTCTCGTGGTATCGGGCCTTGTCGGCCTGGGCGCGCGGGGACCGCGCGGCCGGGCCCTTGGATCTGTTCAGCATGCGGCTCTGTATGAAGGTCCTGTCTATCGCGAGGCCCATCTCGCCGCCCAGCGCGTCTATCTCCCTGACCAGCTGCCCCTTGCCCGTGCCGCCTATGGCCGGGTTGCAGGCCATGAGAGCCACGGCCTCGAGATGCAGCGACAGCACGAGCGTGCGCTTTCCCAGGCGCGCGGCGGCCAAGGCGGCCTCGCAGCCCGCGTGCCCGGCGCCTATCACCGCGACGTCGTAGCTGCCCATTTCGTAGTTTCTCATCCTGTGCCTTCGTCGCCGCCCGGCGTGTACGCCGCCACTGGCCATGCCAACGCCCGCCTGCGGCTACTTTCCGACGCAAAAACGGGAAAAGATCTCGTCTATCAGATCGCCCCCGGCGCCCTCCCCCGTTATCTCCCCAAGCAGCGCCCAGGCCTGCCTGAGCCCGATCTCGACCAGGTCCGGGGCCTCGCGCCTCTCCGCCGCCGAAAGGCTCTCCCCCAGCTCGGCAGCGGCCCTCTCCAAAAGATCCGCGTGCCTGGCGTTCGTCACCGCCGGGCTTTCCCCCGGCGCGGCGCGGCCCTGGCACACCAGGTTCTCTATCGCGTCCTCGAGGGCCTCCAGGCCCTCGCCCGTCTTCATGGAGGCGCGCACCGCCGCCACGCCGGGCAGCAGGCCGCGCAGGGCGGCCTCGTCGAGCCGCTGCGGCAGATCCGCTTTGTTCAGCAGGGCTATGGCGGGACGCCCGCCCAAGCTGCGAACCGCCTCGATATCGTCATCGTCGATAGGCGATGACAGATCGAACACAAGCAGAACCAGGCCGCAGCTTCCAAGCGCCTCCCTGCTCTTGCCTATGCCCATAGCCTCGACCGGATCGTCCGTAGCGTGAAGGCCCGCGGTGTCCGCCAGGCTCAGGGCTATGCCCCTGATATCGGCCGTTTCCTCTATCAGGTCACGCGTGGTGCCGGGAAGCTCCGCCACTATGGCCCTCGGCCCGCGCAGAAGCGCGTTCATCAGGGAGGACTTCCCCACGTTGGGCTTGCCCGCTATGACCGTGCGCAGGCCATCCCTGATTATCATCCCCGAGTGGGCCTCAGATATTAGTTTTTCAATATCATCGTTTATCGGCAATATGCGATTTACAAGGGATTCGGACTCCGCGCCCGCAGGGTATTCCTCGGGGTAGTCAAGGCTCGCCGACCTCGGCCAGCAGTTCCGCGAGGCGTCCGCGCAGCTCGCCCACGCGGGACGAAAGGAAGCCGTCCAGCTGCCGGAGGGCCGCGCCCAGCGCCGCGTCTGTCCTGGCGTTTATGATGTCGATGACGGCCTCGGCCTGGGCAAGGTCAAGGCGCCCGTTCAGAAAGGCCCTCTTTGTGAACTCCCCCGGATCGGCCAGCCGCGCCCCCCCGCGCAGGGCAAGCGAAAGGGTCCTGCGCAGCGCGGCGGCGCTTCCGTGGCAGTGTATCTCCGCGACGTCCTCGCCTGTGTAGGTGCGTGGCCCCGCCATAAAGACGGCAAGCGCCTCGTCCACCACGGCGTCGCCGTCGAGCACGTGGCCGTAGCGCATGTGCCTGTTCGCGAAGGCAGGGGGCCCTGCGGGGGCCCTGCCCGGCGCCCCCGCGCGGAACAGCCCCCCAAGCAGCCTCCCGCTGTCCGCCCCGCTCAGCCTTACGATCCCGATGCCGGCCCCTCCGGGCGCCGTCGAAATCGCGGCGATCGTGTCATCCATCGTCAAAACCAAATATGGCTATCCAATCGGCGGCAGACGCCGATCAAATAGCCGTCAAACCAAACATGGCCGCTCAGCCGGGGCTGCCCACAAGCCGGGCGGCGGCTCATTTCCGCTCTATGATGATCCGCCTGTAGGGTTCCTCGCCCTCGCTTCTGGTCGTGACGTTCGCGTTGGCCTGCAGGGTCGAGTGTATGACCTTCCTCTCATACGGGTTCATGGGCTCGAGGCGGACGTCCTTGCCCGTGCGCTCGACCTTGCTGGCCAGCCTGGCCGCCAGCTGCTCCAGGGCTTTTTCCCTTCGCGAGCGATAGCCCTCGACATCCATTATAACGCGTATGTACCTGCTCTGGTTCTTGTTCACGACGAGGTTCGTCAGGTACTGGATGGCGTCCAGCGTCTGGCCCCGCTTGCCTATGACGGTCCGCGAGTCCCTGCCCTCGACCTCTATGAACACGCAGTCGTCGTTCTCATAGACCTTGACGCCTACATCAAGGCCCATCCTCTCCACCAGCCCGGACAGGAAAACCCTGGCCGCGTTGTCGTCGCCCACGGGCCTCAGATCCTCCGGCCTGTCTGCGACGCGCTGCCTTTCCTGCCCCCCGTAGGCCTCCTGCCCGCCGGGGGCGCCGGGGGCGCCGGGGGCGCCGGCCTGTGCGCCCGGCATGCCTGCGGAAGGCGCAAGGACGGCGCGCGCTGGCCGCCCCGGCCTGTCCGTCCGCGCCGCGCCGGCGACCGAGGCCGCAAAGGAGCCGTCCTTCACATAGCCCTTGTCGCGGCGCTCCGGCCTGTCGCCCGGCCGGCTGTCCCTGCGGTCCCGCCCCGCGTCCCTGCCGGGCCTGCCGCGTTCGCCGCCCCTGTCCGATCTCCCTTGGTCCGGGCCGCGCCGGCCCGCAGAAGCGCGCCGGCCTGCGGAGGCGTCCCCGCCCTCTCCCTTGTTCTTGCGCAGATCCCGGATCATGCCCTTGCCGGGCTTCTGCCCGTCCGGATCGTCCTCCGCGCCGGCGCCCGTCCCTGCGGCGGGCTTGCCGGCGGCCTCTGCGGCGGCGCCTTCGCCCTGGACCTGGACCGGGCCCTGGTCAGGGGCCGGGGCCTCGTCCGCGCCAGATCCGTCCTTTTTCTCCACCCGGACCTTGGCGAGCTTCGCGCCTATTCCCAGAAAGCCCCTCACCGGCTCCTCCAGGACCGTGACCTTCACCTCGTCAATGCCAAGCTTCAGGTCCGCAAGCGCGAGCTTCACGGCCTCGTTGACGTCCTTGCCCCACTTTTCCGAATAATCGAGCACTATCTTCCGGGGCGGGGCTACGATCCGTCTGTTCTTTTTCATCTTCCCTTATTTCCTTTCGTCGGAGCTCTTGGCGATCAGCCTTTTCTTCCACGCGTTCAGTATCCTGGTCTGGACTATCTGGACCAGGGTGCCTATGAACCAGTAGAGCGTCAGCCCGGCTGGGAAGGATCTGCCCATCAGGACTATCATGATTGGAAAGAAATACCGCATCATCTTCATCATGGGCGCCATCTGGCCGGCCGCGCCGCCCATCGGCTGCGGCCCCATCATGTTCGGCGCCATTATGAACGAGAAGAATGTCGCGGCGCCCGCCAGAAGCGGCAGTATCCACAAATCCGGCTGGCTTAGGTCGGGAACCCAGAAAAACGCTTCGTGGGAGGCTATCCACATCTCCGTGCTGGACATATAGGCCGTCGGGTTCCTGAGCAGGTTGAAAAGCCCCCAGATGATAGGCAGCTGTATGATCATCGGCAGGCAGCCCTGCATCGGGTTGAACTTCTCCTCCTTGTAGAGCTCCATCATCTTGACGTTCAGGGTCTCCCTGTCATTGGCGTATTTCTTCTGCAGGGCCTGCATCTTGGGCTGCACCTCGGCCATCTTCGCGGTGCCCTTTATCTGATGCGCGTACAGTGGGAACAGGCATATCCTCACAATGAGCGTAAAGATTATGAGCGTGAAGCCGTAGTGGCCGTTGATCTCGTAAATGGCGTTCAGCAGCATCCCGAGAGGTCCCGCTATGTATTTCAACTGAGCAATTCCTCCTAATGGCCCGCCAGGCCGCCGTCCAAACGCCGGGCCATCCTTGCCGATCCGCTCACCGCAGCGGATCGTAGCCGCCTGGATTGAAGGGGTGGCATCTCAGAAGCCGCCGTATCCCCAGCCAGCTTCCCTTTAAAAGACCGTATTTTTCCAGCGCCTGGATGAAATACGCCGAGCAGGTCGGATAAAAGCGGCAGACCGGCGCGAACATCGGCGAAACGAAGTTCCGATAGCCTTTTATCAAAACGATCAGCGCTGTCTTCAAGCCCCTCACCGCCTTCGGGCCCGCCCAGCGGCGCCGCCCCTATCTGCCGGGCCCCTGCCCAAGAAGGCCGGCCTTCCTGAGCAGCGAGCGCATGGAAAGGCCCACGTCGCCGCATTTGACCCCCTCGCCCGAAATGGGGCCCCTCGCTATGAACAGGATGTCGTAGCCGCCCGGCAGGCTCTCCCCAAAAGCCCTGTAGCTCTCCCTCATCAGCCGCCGGGCCCTGTTCCTTTTTACGCTGTTGCCTATCTTCTTGCTGGCGAGAAAGGCCTTCCTGTTGTAGGGAAGGCTGTTTTTCCTGTAGAACAGGACCACGTATTTCCCGCCCGACGATCTGCCCTTGCTGTACAGGGCGGAAAAATCCTTCTTGTTCCTCAGCACGTCAGGTTTCAGCATTTTGCCACGCCCAGTACGCCGCAGCCCGTGTCGGGCGCCGTCTCAGCCCCGTTGCGCGGGCCGCCTAAAAACAAAAAGACCACCTTGGCGGCCTTATGCTGTCAGTCTCTTTCTCCCCTTGCTCCTTCTCCTTTTCAACACATTCCTTCCGCTCTTGGTCTTCATCCTTTTCCTGAAGCCGTGCTCCTTCTTCCTCTGCCTTACCTTAGGCTGGTACGTCATTTTCATAGCCCTAGTCTCCTCCTTTTTGCCTGCCGGACCCGGCGCCCGGCGCGGCGTTCCCCAAGCCGCGCCGCCGCCGCGACACGTCAGCCATGACATGGCCTGCCCCTTTCCCCGGCGCCGGCCGCAGAAGCGGCGCCCTCAAACCCAGGCACAAGGGACACATGGCTTTATTATAACTAATATTGCTCTTATATGTCAATGGCTTTCCCGAAATTACCAAACAATTACTT
>JAISXZ010000077.1 GCA_031270275.1 Eubacteriales Family XIII. Incertae Sedis bacterium
GCTGGTACATATCGTCGTTCTCTATCTTCTCCGCAAGCAGGCGCAGGGGGTGCGAGCGGCGGCCCCTGGCATCCTTAAGATGCTTCACGAAGTCCGCTATCTCATCCAGGCCGGTCGTGAGGAAGTCCACCTTTACGATGTCCGCGTAGTCGAGGAAGGCCATGTTCTCGTCGCATATTATGAAGTCGTCCAGCGCGATCTTGAACCCGTTTTTTTTCAGCGACCTGCAGGCGGCCAGTATCTCCGGCGTGGGCCGTATGTTTTCAAGCACCTCCACGACCAGGAGGTCGGGGGACAGCAGGTTCGGGATATTGTCGAGTATGAGCCTCTCCGTGAAGTTCACGAAAGCCTTGCTTCCGTTGGTCAGCTTGTCGAGCCCGATCTCCACAAAACTGTTTATTATCGTCCTCGCGGAAGCCTGATCCGCGTCCATGGTCTCGTCAAAGGCGTTCTTCGTCTTGTCCTTTCGATAAAGGAGCTCATACGCGAAAACCTCCTTTTTCCTGTCAAATATAGGCTGCCTCGCTACAAAGGTTTCCATTGTGGTTTTAACCCGCCTCCCTGGTGTCGCTTTATAAGCCCGCGCAGTATCCGCTACAGATATTGTACACCAACAGGCGGAAAAAATCAAAGTTTAATATGAAAAAAAGCAATTTTATGTTATAATTAATTGCTGTTAGACTAATTTAATCGAAAATGTTCTGCTTTTGCGGCGCAGGGCGCCGTGGCGCGATCAGGCGCGTGGGGGGCCGAAAATCGCGGCTAGTGTCCTGCGTCACCTAGAAGTTGTGATAAACGGCGAAGATTTTTTTCGTCAGGCAAGGCGCAAAACGTAGGCGAACCCGAAGGTTCGGCGAGGCTTTGCAACGCAGCTTGGCGGAAAAAAGATCGGCGTTTATAAAGTTTTAGGTGACGCAGGACACTAGGCCCCGAGGCGGGCAAAAATGGCGGGGGCGCCGGGCGGCGACAAGGCCCCCGCAATGGAGGTGCATATGTCTACACATATAAACGCGGCCAGCAAGGGGGACATAGCGGAGACCGTGCTGCTGCCTGGGGATCCGCTGCGCGCGCGCTTCATCGCCGAGAACTTCCTTCAGGGCGCGCGCTGCTACAACGAGATACGCGGGATGTTCGGCTATACCGGCGCGTATAGGGGCGTGCCGGTGTCCGTGCAGGGCACGGGCATGGGGATGCCGTCGATCGGCATATACAGCTGGGAGCTGATCACCGAATACCGCGTCAGGAACCTGCTGCGCATAGGCACGGCGGGGGGCTTCAGCGAGGCTGTAAGGACGCGGGACGTCGTGCTCGGCATCTCGGCGTCCACCGACTCGAACTACGCGCATACCTTCCGGCTGAACGGCAGCCTCGCGCCCACGGCGAGCTGGGGGCTGCTTTTGAAGGCCAAGCAGGCTGCGGACGGGCTGGGCATAGGCGTGCACGCCGGCAACATACTGACGAGCGACGTCTACTACGAGCAGGAGGACGGCTGGTGGAGGAAGTGGGCCGGGCTTGGCGTCCTCTGCGTCGAGATGGAGGCGGCGGCGCTGTACATGAACGCCGCCGCCAACGGCGCGAACGCGCTCGCCATACTGACGATAAGCAACCACTTCGTCACAGGCGAGGAGACCTCGGTCAAGGAGCGCGAGGAGAGCTTTACCGACATGATAAGGATAGCCTTGGAAACGGCAGCAGCCGCCTGAACCCCAGGCGGCTGCCGCTGATTGGCTGTATGGCTGTCTGGCCGGCGCTACCGGTCCCTTTCGACCGTCAGGGTGTAGGTGCTGTCCTGCACGCCGCTCTTTTTCACCAGCAGGTCGATGACGGTCTTGACGGTTACTGCGGGATCGGTCGTCGTGTCGTCGGCCGTCGCGATTTTCACCGTCATGGAGCCGCTGCCGGTTTTCGTCTGGGGATCGGCCACCGTCGCGCTCCTGTCAAAGACATAGGGCGTAACGGTGACGCTGGTCGCGCTGTCGGGCACGGTAAAATTCAGGTAGATGTCGTTTGTCGATGACGGCAGCCTCCTATCCAGCTTGTAGCCATCGAGCCGCCCGGTCTGAAACAGGGGATCCAGGATCCCCTCGTTCACGGTGAGGTCTGTCAGCGAAGCCCTGGCCGGCTCCGCGACCGTGACGTTAAGCGTGTATTTTCTTTCGGTCTTCGACGCCTGCAGAACCTCGATCTCAGCCGATGTCGTCCCGACGCTCTTGAGCAGTATGTCCGTCGGGGTGCTGTTTATCGTGCTGCCGTCAAATTTCACGGAGGTGCTGGCCGCAGGCGTCGCGGTCACGCGTATCTTCGAGGTCCCCGCGGGGACCGTTACGCTGTAGGAATAGGTGCCGCCCGCGAAGGTATAGCCCGAAACCGCCGCCAGGCCGCCGTCGGACTTGTAGTATTCAAGCTTCAGCCCGCTGAGGTTCGTCGCGTACTGCACGCTCGCCAGCGTCTTGAACGTGGTGTACACGATGTTGGAGGCGGTGCTTCCGTTGTAGACGACGCCGTACACGACGTAGTTCGTCTCGGCGGCAAGGCTGCCTGGGGTATAGCTTATGCTCTTGCCGCTGGGTATGCTGTCGCCGCTGGTGTTGCCCCTCGCGGCTATATTGGCGTTGTTGGCCGCGTTCGTGCCATAGCTCCCGGCCTTTATCTGCGCGTTCGTCGGCGCCGTGGTCCCGCTCTTGACGACCATCCAGTAGAACATGTAGCTGCCGCCGGAAACGTAGAAATTCGTGGTGAACTTGGCCGTGCTCGCCGTGATGTCGCCGCTCATGAGCGTCATGCCGCTTATCCACGCGTTGTCGGTCCCCGTCGTCGTGAACGACTGGACCTTGACTATGGAGTAGTCGCTGGAGCTGCTCGTGCCCGTGTAGACGCAGCCGAACACCCTGTAGCTCGTGCCCGCCCTGAGATCCCCTATGTCCACGTACTGGGATGAATTGGCCGGGACGCTGAAGTTGCCGCTCTTGTAGGCCGTGCTGCCGCCCGCGTCCCTGCCGTTCCTCACGTTGCTCTGCGAGGGCGTCTTGGCCGCGCTGTCGGCGACGACCACGTAGTAGAGGTAGCCGGCCTTGCTCGAGGTCACCGTCAGGCGCACGCTGTTATCGGACAGATTGCTCAGCTTGAAGTTGCCGCCCAGCCAGTCCTCGCCCACCTCGCCGTCGGACAGCGTGGTGAAGGCTTTCGTGGAAATGGTCGAGACATTGCCCGCCGCGTCCTTGACCACGGCGCAGACCTTGTACGACATAAGCGGCTCCAAGCTCGTGATCCTCGTGCTGGCGGAGGTGTTGGCGTATATGGCGCGGTTCGCGCTGGCGTAGGGCGTCCTGTTGGCGGAGTCGCGCAGGTTCATGATCTGCGTGGCCTCGGGCGTGCGGGAGCTCTCGTCCTCCAGAAGCACCCAGTACAGCGTGCCGTCCCTGTTAGAGGTCACGTTCAGATAGGCATCGACATTCGTTATGTCGGAGACCGTGAAGGCGTTTATCGTCGGCGCCTGCACGGCCGCGTTCGGGTCGCTGCCATCGACGTTGACGGGGTTCAGGCCGAGCACGCGGTTTATTATCTTGACCGCCTCGCCCCGCTTAAGCGGGTTCTGCGGGTTGAAATTCTGCTCGTCGTCGCCGTTTATGTAGCCGAGGCTGTAGGCCGCGCTCACGCCCTGCAGCGCCCAGTCGCTTATCTTGGCCACGTCGCGGACGTTCGCCAGCGAGTAGGACGTGTTGCCGCCGGAGACGCGGTTGAGTATGACGGCCACCTCCTCGCGGGATATCTGGTCGTTCGGCCTGAACTTGTCGCCGTCGCCCTTGATATAGCCCGCCTTCTGCGCCTTCTGGACGTCCTCGAAGTACCATTCCGTGATCAGCACGTCCTTGTAGGGGACGCTGGTCATCTCTATGTAGCCCTTGGCAACGTTCACGATGCGGACGAACTCTGCCCTCGTGATGGGGCTGTCGGGCTTGAACGTGCTGTCGGCGTATCCGTTTATATAGCCGTAGTTGACTGCGGCCAGCACCTCGCCCTGCGCCCAGTGCCCGGATATGTCGCTGAAACTCGTGGCGGCCTCCGCAGGGGCGCCGCCATAGCCCAGAAGGGCGGCGGCGAGCGCGAATATCGCCGTCCATGAAACAATTTTTCTCCTAAGCATCATCAACACCTCTCTCGTGTCCGGCCGACGGCGTGCGCGCCGGTCGGCGCTGACTTGGATCGACCATTAAGTATATTTTATACCTATTCCCCTCGCGGCGCAAGAAGGAAATTGCAAAGGGCTGCGGCCGCTTTGCCGGACACAGTCCCGTTCGATGCCGGTCAGGCGGCGTTACAGGCCGAGGTACGCTTTTTTGACGACGGCGTCCTCCAAAAGTTCCGAGCCCGCGCCCTGCATGGCGACGCGGCCGTTCTCGATCACGTAGGCCCTGTCCGCAAGCCGCAGGGACTGCCTCGCGTTCTGCTCCACCAGCAGCACCGACACCCCCTTTTCGCGTATGGCGGCGACGAGCGCCATCACCTCCTTGACGGCTATGGGGGACAGGCCCAGCGAGGGCTCGTCCAGCATTATCAGCGAGGGCGCGGCCATGAGCCCCCTGCCTATGGCGCAGAGCTGCGCCTCCCCGCCGCTGAGGGAGCCCGCCAGCTGCGAGGCGCGCTCCCTCAGCTTGGGCAGGATGCCGAAGACCTCCTCGATCCTTTCCGCGCAGCCGGCCCTGCACCGCCGGCTGTAGGCGCCGAGCATCAGGTTCTCCCTGACGCTCAGCCTGGGGAAAAGCAGCCGCCCCTCCGGCACCTGGACAAGGCCCAGATCGACGATCCTGTCCGGCGGCAGGCCGTCGATGCGCCTTCCGTCGAACGATATTTCCCCCGTGAAGCTGTCCATGGCCCTGGAGATGCAGGCGAGCATCGTGCTCTTTCCCGCCGCGTTCGCGCCTATGACGGCGACTATCTCGCCCCTGCCCACGTCGAGCGATATGTCGCGCAGCGCCTGTATCCCGCCGTAGTAGGCGTTTAGGTTTCGCAGCCTGAGCATGGCGCCCATCCCCCTTCCACGTCAGGACCCGTCCGCCGCGCCCAGGTAGGCGGCCGCCACTTCCGGGCTTTCAAGGGCCTCGCGGGGCGCCCCCTCCATTATCTTCTCGCCGAAGTTCAGGACGGCGACGCGTTCGCAGAGGCTCGTGACGGCCTCCATGATGTGCTCTATCATCACGACGGTCACGCCGGAGCGGTTTATCGACGCCACGATCTCGCCCATCTCCGCCACCTCCGTCGGCGTAAGCCCCGCCATGACCTCGTCGAGCAGCAGCAGGGAGGGGCGGGCGGACAGGGCCTTGGCTATTTCCAGCTTCTTTCTCTCGCCTATGTTGAGGCTTTTCGCGGGCGCGCCCGACTTGTGCGACAGCCCGACGGCCATAAGGCTCGCGGCGGCGGCGGCCTCGGCCTCGCCGTAGTCCCCCGTCACGCAGAACGCGCCCACCATGGCGTTCCCGAGGACGCTCATGCCCCCGAAGGGCTGCGTTACCTGATAGCTTCGGGCTATGCCCGCGCGCGCTATCTCCCAGGGCTTCATGCGGCTGATGTCGGCGCCGCGAAAGAGCACCTTCCCCCCGGACAGGGGCAGCGCGCCCGTAACGCAGTCGAACAGTGTGGTCTTGCCGGAGCCGTTGGGGCCTATGAGCCCAAGCAGCTCGCCCTCCCTGACGCTCAGCGACAGGCCGTTCAGCGCCTTGAGCCCGCCGAAGCTCTTTGACACAGATACCAGCTCGAGGACGGGCCCGTCCCAGGGCGCGGCGCCCGCGTCCCGCGCTGGGCCGGGCGCCGGGCGGGCCGGATGCGCGGCCGCAGGCCCTGCCGCCTCCGCAGGCCGGGCGTTGCCTCCCGCCGCCCCCGCGCCGGCGCCGAACGCCGCCGCGAGCCGCCCGCACATGATCCTAAGCTGCGGCAGTATGCCGTCCGGCCTGAACAGCAGCACCGCTATCATTATGACGCCCAGCACGAAGCCGTGCAGCCCGCTTACCTCCGTAAGCCCGCCCCGCAGCAGATTGCTGAGCGGCGTCAGTATGAAGGAGCCGAGCACGGGGCCGAAGGCCGTGCCCATGCCGCCCGCTATGGCGAGCAGTATGATGTTCACGGAATTGCCCATCCCCATGACCGAGGACGGCTCTATGAACATGAAATACTGCGCGAATATCGAGCCTCCGAGCGAGGTCAGCGCCGCGCTGGCGACAAAGGCCGCGAGCATGGTCCCCGATGAGTTGACGCCGAGGCTTTCGGCGGCCTCCCTGTTCTCGCCGATGGCGGAGAGGCGCACGCCCGCCTTGGATCTTTCGACGCAGACGCATATGGCGAGGCACAGCATCATATAGCCCCAGCATATGAGCGCGTAGGGCAGCTTGCCCTCGAACACCATGTTGGCAAGGCCAGGCCTGTAGGGGATCAGAAGGCCGGGGCTTCCCCCCGTGACGCCCTTAGCCGTGACGGCGACGACCTCCAGTATCTTGGCGAAGGCTATGGTGGACAGCACGAAGAACGAGCCCCTCATGCGCAGCGTGGACCCGCCTATGAGCAGGGCGGCGGCGACCGACAGCAGCCCGCCGGCCAGCATGCCCGCCCAGGGCGAGATGCCGAAGTTCAGAAACAGCGCGCTCGACGTGTAGGCGCCTATGCCGAGGAAGGCGGCGTGGCCTATGCTTACGCGGCGGCAGTAGCCGCTGTAGAGGTTCCAGGCGCAGGCCACGCCGGCCCACAGAAAGGTCATGACGGCTATGTCCTGATAGTATCTGCTGTCCAGCGCGAAGGGCGCGGCGACGGACAGGGCCGACAGCGCCCACATCACGGGATGCGCCGCAAGCGAGGCGCGCAGCGCGGCTTTCAGGCTCATCGGCGCCTCTCCCCCCCCCTGCCGCCGGCGATGCCCTCCGGCCTGAATATGAGAACGACTATGAAAAGCAGGAAATAGGCGGCCTGCTGGTAGGCGGGGCCCGCGAAGTAGCCCGCGAGGCTTTCGACGACGCCGACGAGCAGTCCGCCGGCTATCGCGCCCGGCACGCTGGAAAGGCCGCCGAGCACGACGACTATGAAGGCGAGGGTCGAAAAGCCCGCGCCCACAAGGGGGAAGACCGGGTATATGGGCGAGAGCAGCAGCCCCGCCAGGCCGACGAGCACGGTCCCTATCACGAAGGCCTGGCCGTAGACACGCCTCAGGCTTATCCCCATCAGCACGGCCGCCCTGCCGTCCTGCGCCACGGCCCGCATGGCCGTGCCCGCCCAGGTCCGCTGGAGAAAGAGGTAGAGCAGCAGGGAGGCCAGGGCCGCGACCGCGAAGGCGATGGCCCTGGGCGCGGAGATGACGAGGAAGCCCGCGTCGATGACCTGGTTCGTCATCTCTATGCGCACGGTCCTGTAGTCGGCCTTCCACAGCATCAGGGCCAGGTTCTGCAGCGCCATGGAGAGGGCCAGGGTTATGAGCATCTGTATGGAATGGTCGGCGTTTATCACGCGCGCCATTATTATCCTGAAGGTCAGGTATCCCGCCACGGCCATGAGCGCGAGGTTCAGCGGCATGGACGCGTAGGGGCTGGCGCCCGTCAGGTCGTAGGCCAGCCAGGCTATGTACATGGCGAGCATAAGGTACTCGCCGTGCGCGAAGTTCACCAGGCCGACGACACCGAATATGAGCGCGAGCCCGACGCTGGCAAGGGCGTACACGCCCCCCGAAAGGAGGCCGGACACGAGGACCTGCGCGATCTGTTCCATCCTAAAAAACCACAGCCCTAGATATCCGCTATGGGCAGCGGCACGTTGACGGCTTCCCCGTTTTTCATCTTCGAGGGATGGACGGTTATGACCTTGCCGCCCTGCCATTGGTTGATGTTCGCGGCCGCCGCGTAGTTCTGCCCGTCCTCGCCTATGTCCCAGCCGAAGCCGAGCGTCGTCAGCGGAAGCTTGATCGAGAGGGCGGCCTCGCGCAGATCCTCAAAGCCCAGCGAGGCCGCGGACGGGGCTATGCCGTCCAGGAAGGTGTATGCGCCCGCAAAGGCGGCCTCGGCGGCTATGGAGCCGCCGGCCATGTCGGGATAGACGTCCAGGAAGGCCTCGCGGAAGGCGGTCACCGTCGCCTGTATCCCTTCGTCGGAGGCGAACACGTCGAGCGAAAGGTTTGTGGGCATGTCGGTGCAGAATATGCCGTCCGAGTCCACGCCTATGTCCTCCGCGAACTTGGGCGAGGTCGTGCCCGCGCCGCAGCCCATTATGACCTTCGGCACGGCGCCGTACTGCCTCAGCGTATCGAAAAGCAGCACCGCGTCGTCCACGTAGTTCACCGTGATCAGGGCGTCGGGGGCGGCCTCGCGCAGGCCCAGCGCCAGCGCCGACATGTCGCGCACGGATGTGCTGTAGGATGCGTCGTAGACTACGGGCAGGCCGAGTTCCTCCGCCCTGCTGCGGGCGCCGGCCGCCACCGACTCGCCGTAGCTGGAGTCCTCATGTATTATGGCGAGCCTCAGTTTGTCGCCCGCCTTGCCCAGGCGCCCCGCCACGGCGTCCGCCAGGTAGTCAACGCCGGCCGCGCCGCGCAGCCCGCCCTTGTCGAGTATGCGCAGCACGCAGCGGAAGCCCTGGTCGGTCAGGGCGTCGGCTATGCCCCCCGACTCGACCAGCAGCGCCCCGCTCTTTTCGCACACGCCGGCTATGGCTATGGCGTTGCCGCTGGCAAGCGAGCCGAATATCACGCTGACGCCCTTCTGGTCTATCAGCCGCCCCGCCTCGGTGGCGGCGGCGTTCGGATCGGGCGCGTCGGCCTCAAAAAGCTCGAGGCGCCGGCCCTGCACGCCCCCCTTGCCGTTGATGAAATCCACCGCGATCCTGACCGCAGCCATGCACTGCTGCCCCTGAAAGGCGTTCGAGCCGCTCATGGGATAGATGGCCCCCACCTTGAAGGTCTCGTCGGCGCCGCTGTCGCCGCTGCCCCCGCAAGCGGAAAGCGCCGGCGCCGCGAGCAGCAGCGCCAGCAGGACAAACACGATCTTTCGCATCTTAGGTTGCCTCCTTTGTAAGGTAGAACTCCTCATGCGGCGGGCGTGTCGCGCCCGCATCCGGCCCCCGCCTGCGCAGGGGCGCGGAATATTCTGTTTTGGCCGCCTTGGGCCTACGGACTAATTCTAACCGCTGGAAAAGTGGATTGCAAGCGTTTTTTGCCCGCCCCCGTTCGTTCAGCCTATACGCTGTTACTACTCACCTACTTAAATCGAAACTGCCCACACGCCGCGGCAGTTTTGTCCAGATCGGGTTCTGGGGGCGATTTTGGCTCCCGGAGCGTACTGCCTGGTACGTGAGGAAGCCAATAATTGCAACCAGGTTCCGAGATGGGCAAAAATGGCGTGGCGTGTGGGCAGTAACCGATCTCAGGGCTTCATGTGGCGCTCCAGCGCCGCCATAAGCTCGTCCATGTCGAGCGGCTTGCCGACGTGGCCGTCCATGCCGGCCTCCCGGCACATCTCTATATCCTCCCTGAACACGTTCGCGGTCATCGCGATGATCGGGACCGTCTTTGCCTGCGGGATGTCCAGCGCGCGTATCCTGCGCGTCGCCTCGCAGCCGTCCATTTCGGGCATCTGCACATCCATGAAGATGATGTCGTACAGCCCCGGCGCCTCGCCGAACATGCGGACAGCCTCGACCCCGTTCTCCGCGCAGTCTATCGCGAGCCGCGTCGGCTCGAGCAGGGCGGCGACGATCTCGCGGTTGATCTCGACATCCTCCGCCAGCAGGACGCGGCGCCCCTCCAGGCACATGACCGACTCCTGCAGCGCCTCGTCCTGCCGGCTCTCGTCAACGCCGAAGCACTCGTTGATGATGTCAGCTATGGAGGACGGGAACAGCGGCTTCGACAGGAACCGGTCCACGCCGGCCTTCTTGGCGTCGCGCTCTATGACGCCCCACTCCGCGGCGGAGATCATGATCACGATGGCCTTTCCCGGCGTCCGCGCCTTGATCCTGCCCGCCAGCTCCACGCCGTCCATGACCGGCATCTTCCAATCCACGAAGTAGATGTCATACGGGCCGTTCTCCATCATGCCGAGCGCTTCGGCGCCGTCCGCCGCGCAGTCGCAGAACAGGCCCATGCGCCGCATGATCTCCGAGAAATACTCCCGTATCCCCTCATCGTCGTCCACCGCGAGGATGCGGACGTTGTCCTTGTTCACCCCGGGGTTCAGAAGCTCGTCGCTTTCCTCCCCGCAGCTGCGCAGCTGGACCGTGAAGATGAAGGAGGAGCCCTTGCCCAGCTCCGACTCGACGCGTATCTCGCCGTTCATCATCTCCACGATGTTCTTGGAGATCGCGAGGCCAAGGCCCGTGCCGCCGAACTTGCGCGAGGTGCTGCTCTCCGCCTGCTGGAAGGAGCGGAACAGCTTGCCCTGCTGTTCCTCCGATATGCCTATGCCCGTGTCGGTCACGCCGATCTGGATGGTGCAGACGCCGTCTTCCTCGCCGAGCAGCTTTGTGTCCAGCGCGACGGATCCGCCATCCGGCGTGAATTTCACCGCGTTCCCCAGCAGGTTCGTGACCACCTGCGCCAGCCTTTGGTCGTCGCCGACAAGGGTGCGCGGTATGCGCCTGTCTATGTGTACGGACAGCTTCTGGCCCTTTTCGTCCACGCGGAAGTTTATGACGTTCACGACCCGCTGCAGCATCTTCTCGAAGCTGAAGCTCTCCTCGGACAGCTCGAACTTGTTGGCCTCGATCTTGGACATGTCCAGTATGTCGTTGATCACGCCGAGCAGATGCTGGGACGCGTCCGTGATCTTCCCCAGCGCATAGTCCTTCCGGCCGATGTCCGTCGCCGCGCTGGCTATGGCCGTCATGCCTATGATCGCGTTCATCGGCGTGCGTATCTCGTGGCTCATGTTGGAAAGGAACTCGCTTTTGACGCGTGACGCGGTCTCCGCAAGCTCCTTCGCCTTGGCGAGGCTCGTTACGTCGTGCATAAGGACCAGCACGCCCATAAATTCAGCCTTGTCGCCGTAGAAGGGCGTTACCGCCATCTCGAAGCGGAAATCCTCCCAGATGACGTCCTTTCGCTGCACTTCGCCGCCCTCCGCCAGGATCACGGACTCCATGATGCCTTCCGCAAGGCCCCTGGGGAGGTAGCGCTCGGCGATCTCGTCGAAGCGCCGCCCGATCAGGATGCCTTCCTCCTCATCCACGGCCACGCCGATGAGCACGGTGGCCAGGTAGGTCCCAAGGCGGTATTTGCGCTCGGAATCCAGCAGAAAGATGATGTCGGGGCAGTTTATGAGCAGCTGCCGGTTGTACACCTGCGTCGTCCTGATGTCCTTGCGTATCGCGCCCAGGATGTTCTCCTGCGTCAGCGTGTTCACGCGAAAGGCATCCATCAGCTTCTCGTTGACGCGCGCCTGGCGTCTGAGCATCCTGATCTCGGATTCCGCGTCCTTCAGCTTTTCGAGCAGTTCCTCGTGTGCCTGCTTGGATACAGCCTCATTGTCCGGCATGATTGCGTCTCCCCTCGCTGCTCGCCGCCATGGCGCCTACAGGATGCAGGCAATGATGGAATAGTTGTGGAAACGGTTGGTAGCGCCTTTCTCCCGCACGGAGGTCGGGCAGATCTCGCCCCCCGCGTAGCCCAGCATGAACGTGGGGCCTCCCCTGAGCCGCTCCTCTATCATCGAGGCCTCGAGCAGGGGCTCGGTCCCGAGCATCATGCGCCGCACGACGCAGGAGAAGATCAGCGTGGCCCGGCGGTCGTGGAGCAGGAGCAGCTTGTCCAGCAGCTCGCCCGAGCTTTTCAGTATGTCGTCCTGGGTGGGGCTGACCACGGTGAACACGGAATCCTGGTGCATGTAGCCGCGGCAGATCGCGCCCCCGCTGTCGTTCAGGCCGACGATGGCTCGCACGACGGGGATGCCGTCGTAGTCGTCGCGCTTCTTGAAGTCTATGAGGACGGGGACGAACTGCAGGCCCTCGTCGAGGCTGTCGTCCTTCGCCAGGCCGATGCTCTCGAAATATTCGTAGGTGGACACGCCGTTGATCTCGTGTATGACGTTCTTTTCGCTCCTCGTGATCTCGCCGCTGTAGGGCGTCTTGTTGCGGTCGCCCACCGTCGCGATGGCGAAGCGGGGCTCTATGGCGCCCGCCACGGCTATGAAGGACATCTTAGCCAGGGATGCCGAGCCGTTGCAGAGGGCCGAGCAGTTGTCGAACCTTATTGAATCGCTGGCCGCGAGGGTGCCGAAGATCGGGACGCCGGGGCAGATCTCCGCGAAGGCCTCCACGTATGCGTCCCCCGCGTTTTCGGCTATAATGGGCGGAAACGCGAGGATCAGCTTCGGCTCCGAGGGCAGTCGCCCCAGCGCGTCCTCGAGGCAGGCGCGGGTCGGCGTGAGCACGTCATTGTCCGGGGCTATCTCCTCGGTCATGGCGACCGAAAAGAACACGTCGTCCCCCGTCAGCACGAGGACGGTGAGCATGAGGATGCCGGCCGCCCCGTCCACGGCCTGGGTCAGCGTCGTCGCGCCGGCGACCGGGAAGGGCAGAGCCGCGCATACGGCCCCGTAGACGCCCGACTCGATGTACTCAGGATCGCACATGATCACGCCGACGCTGTGTTCCATGAGCGGAAACGCCTCGAGCCCGGCCCTGATTTCCGTGACGGCGGCATCGACATCGTCGAGCTCGTAGGTGTGCAGCGCTGCTGAACGTAACATAGACATCCTCTCCTTTCACCATCAGCTCCTTACGGCGCCAGAAACTCCCGCAGCCTCGACATGACCTCGTCGAGGTTCAGGGGCTTGCCAACATGCCCGTCCATGCCCGACTCAAGGCATCTCTCGATGTCCTCGCGGAACACGTTCGCCGTCATGGCCACTATCGGCACCCGCCTCGCGCCGGGCGCCTCCCGCGAGCGTATGCGGCGCGTAGCCTCGTAGCCGTCCATCTCGGGCATCTGCACGTCCATGAATATCATATCGTATCTGTCGGGCGCGGCGCAGAAAAGGCGCACCGCCTCCTCGCCATTAACGGCGCAGTCGATGTCCAGGCCGGTGGGCTCCAGCAGCGCGATGACTATCTCGCGGTTTATCTCCACGTCCTCCGCCAGCAGGATGCGGCGGCCCTTGAAGCAGCCGGCCTCGTCCCCGGCGAGCCGGGCGTCGTCCGCCGCGGCGCCGCTTCCGAGGCACTCGTTTATGCAGTCGGCTATGGACGAGGGCAGCAGGGGCTTGGAGAGGAAGCCGTCGATGCCCGAGGCCCTGGCCTCCTCCTCGATCAGGCCCCATTCCGCAGACGAGACCATGACGACGAGGGACTTGCCGCCGCTGGCCTCCTTTATGCGCCGTGACAGCTCCATGCCGTCCATCCCAGGCATCTTCCAGTCAACGAAGCAGATGTCGTAGACCCCGTTTTTCCTTATCAGCTCCAGGGCCTCCGCGCCGCTTTCCGCCATATCGCAGGCGAAGCCCAGCCGCTGCGAGATGCTTCTGAAATGCTCGGCCGTGTCCGGCATGTCGTCCACCGACATTATGCGCAGGCTCTCCCACCTGACGCCGTAGGCCGGCGGCTTGCGCCTTAAGTCGAGGCCGCGCCGCGCGAGCATGGTGAAGGCGAAGGTCGAGCCCTTTCCAATCTCCGATTCCACCCATATCCTGCCGCCCATCATCTCCACTATGCGCTTTGAGATGGCGAGCCCGAGCCCGGTGCCGCCGAACCTGCGCGACATGCTGCTGTCCGCCTGCTCGAAGGACGCGAAAAGCCGCGCTTTCTGATCCTCGCTGATGCCTATGCCCGTGTCCGCGACGTCGATCTGTATGGTGCAAAGGCCGTCATCCTCGCCGATCAGGCGCGCGCCGAGCCGGATCTTCCCCTGCTCCGGCGTGAACTTCACGGCGTTGGAGAGCAGGTTCGTTATGACCTGCGCCAGCCGCTGGTCGTCGCCCTCGAGCATGCCCGGCATGGCCTCGTCCACATGCACGGTGAAGTCGATATGCTTCTCGTCGACGCGGAAATTGACGACGTTCACGACCCTTTTCAGCATCTCCTCGAAGCTGAACTCGGTGAACGAAAGCTCGAACTTGTTGGCCTCTATCTTCGACATGTCGAGTATGTCGTTTATAACGCCCAGCAGATGCGTCGAGGCCTCGTCGATCTTCTTCAGGCAGTAGTCCTTCTTGTCCACGTCGTTCGAGTTCCTCGCGATGGCCGTCATGCCTATGACGGCGTTCATGGGCGTGCGCATCTCGTGGCTCATGTTTGCGAGGAAATCGCCCTTGGCGCGGCTCGCGCTGCGGGCCTGTTCAAGGGCCTCGGCGCGGCCCCTCTCTATCAGGTCCCTCTCGGCCGCCCCGGCTATCACATTGCTGACCAGCCCGACAAGCTGCACGTCGCTTTTGTTCCACTCGCGGGTCCTGACGCATTCCTCTATGCTGAGCAGCGCCCAGTATTCGCCCCTCACGTACAGCGGCGTCCATATGAAGGACTTTATGCCGAGGTTCTCCAGCACGAGGTATCTCTCGTTATGGTGGATGTCGTTGCAGAATATGGGCGAGACGGGCCCCCCCGGAGGCTGCTTCTTGGGGAAGCTGCCGAATATCAGGTCGTTCAGCCCGGCTTCGTCCTTGGTCAGAAGGCCGTCTATCCCGCTCCAGACATAGGCGGGGCGGCTGACGCCGGCGTCCTCGTCGGCCACGGATATGAGCATGCGCGAGATGCCTAGGAACTCGCCCGTCATCCGCAGGGCGTTGTTTATCAGCGCGGGCATCTCGTATGTGGAGATGAAGCTCTGCGACAGCTCCGACATGAGCTCCTGCTGCCTCAGCCGCTTGCTCAGCGCGTCCTCCTTCCTCTTGTACAGGATGAAGCTCAGGCAGCCGCCGGCTATGACGCCGGCCATGGCAAAGAGCATCAGCACGGTCAGTATGGCTACGTTTCCGCGCGTCTTCATGACCTGCTCGTCGCTTATATCGACCCCGGCGATCGCGACCACGCGCCCCACGCCGTCATACACCGGCGAGAAGGACGACAGCAGCCCCGTGTAGCCCTCGGAATAGTTGCCCAGCCCGGATGTGGCCGCGACGCCGCCCAAGGCGGAGGCCGGGGCTTCCTCGCTCGCGATCGGGGGCGTGGCCAGGTTCACCGCGTCCTCCGTCTGGTCATTGTCTATGATGAACTGCATCATGCCGCCCTCCGCAGGGCGCATGTAGTAGACATACATGACGTTCGTCTCCTCGGCGAAATCGATCAGCCGCAGCCGCAGCTCCCGGAATAGCGGCTTCTCCATGTCCGAGGGCTCTACAAGCGCGCCAAGCTCCTCGGCGCTGACGAGGCCGGCGGCGGCCAGGCTGGTCGCCAGCAGCCGCTCCTCTATGTTCTCCTTCAGAAACCCCGATATGGAGCCCACCATGACGCTCGTGGTCACGGCTATCGCCAAGACTATCAGCGAGGACACGAAAAACAGGAATATGGCAAGGTTGTCCTTGAAATGCTGTTTCATGCGCAACACCACTGGATTCTATACGTTCACGGAGCCGCCGGCCATGGCGGCCCGCCGTCATACCGTCTCTATCTCGCCGAGCGAAGGCCTCCCCAGGGCGGCGGCGACGAAGGCCCTGAACAGCGGATGGGCGCGGTTCGGCCTGCTCTTGAACTCGGGGTGGTACTGGACGCCGACGAAGAAGTCGTTTCCCGGTATCTCTATCGCCTCCACGAGGCTTTCGTCCGGCGACACGCCGCAGATCGACATCCCCGCGCCCTGGACCGCGTCCCTGTACGCGTTGTTGAACTCGTATCTGTGCCTGTGCCTCTCGTGTATGAGCTCCGCGCCGTAGGCCCTGTGAAGCGCGGAGCCCGCGAGGACCTTGCAGGGGTAGGCGCCCAGCCGCATGGTGCCGCCCTTGGGCACATTGCCGTACTGGTCCGCCATGAGCCCTATGATCTGGTCGGGCGAGCCCTCGTCGAATTCCGAGGAATTCGCGAGAGGGAGGCCCAACGCGTCCCGCGCGAACTCTATGACCGCTATCTGCATCCCGAGGCAGATGCCAAGATAGGGTATGTTGTTCTCCCTGGCGTATTTGGCCGCAATTATCTTGCCGTCTATGCCCCTTTCGCCGAAGCCGCCCGGTATCAGCACGCCCCCGCAGTCGTGCAGCGCCCGCGCGGCCGTGCGCTCGTTTATGTCCTCCGCCTCTATCCACACGATCTCCACCCTCGCGCCCGTCTCGTAGCCGGCGTGGCTGAGGGCCTGCGCAACAGAGAAATAGGCGTCGTGAAGCTTGACGTACTTGCCTACAAGCCCTATCCGGACGCTCTTTTCCCTGCCCGCTATGCGCCTTAGCATGTCCTTCCAGTCGGACAGGTCGGGATCGGGCGCGTGTATCCCGAGCTCCCTGCACACTATCTCCGACAGATTCTGCTCCTCGAGCATGAAGGGCGCCTCGTACAGCAGGGACAGCGTCCTGTTCTCTATGACGCAGTCGGGCTTGACGTTGCAGAACAGCGCGATCTTCTTCCTTATGTCCTCGCCGACGGCCCCGTCCGAGCGTATCACGACGATGTCGGGGGATATGCCCATGGACTGCAGCTCCCTGACGGAATGCTGCGTGGGCTTGGACTTGTATTCGTGCGAGGCCTCTATGAAGGGCACGAGGGTCACATGTATGTACAGGCAGTTCTCCTTCCCGATCTCCAGCGCCACCTGGCGTATGGACTCGAGGAAGGGCTGGCTCTCTATGTCGCCTATGGTGCCGCCTATCTCGGTGATGACTATGTCGCTGCCGCCCGTCTCGGCGGCGGCGTAGATGAACTGCTTTATCTCGTTCGTGATATGCGGTATGACCTGGACGGTCTGGCCGAGGTACTCGCCCCGCCTCTCCTTCTGCAGGACCTCCCAGTAGACCTTCCCCGTCGTGAGGTTGGAAAAACGGTTCAGGTCCTCGTCTATGAAGCGCTCGTAATGCCCAAGGTCGAGATCCGTCTCCGCGCCGTCCTCCGTCACAAAGACCTCGCCGTGCTGTATGGGGCTCATGGTCCCCGGATCCACGTTGATATATGGGTCGAGCTTCTGTGCGCTCACCTTGAGGCTGCGGGCCTTCAGCAGCCTGCCCAGCGATGCGGCGGTTATGCCCTTCCCAAGCCCCGACACGACGCCGCCCGTCACAAAGATATATTTTGCCATGCATCCCTCCGTTTCGCGCCGCGGCCGTAAAAGGGGGAAAACGCCGCGCGGACGCTGCTGTCTCATATATTATACAGTAAACGCGGGGCGAAGCAAAGCGTTTATTGCATAGGCCCGTTTTATTCTTTCGCCGGTTTAGAGTTCGGAGGCATGTGTGCGGGAAAGGGGACCGCGCCCCCGCTTCCGTCACAAAACGGGTATTTCCTGCGATTTCGCTCACAGACTTTGGGGACTTGCTCAAACTCGCTTCGCTCAAACAGTGAGCCAAGCCCACCAAAGTCTTTGTTCGCGAAATCGGGAAATGCAGC
>JAISXZ010000083.1 GCA_031270275.1 Eubacteriales Family XIII. Incertae Sedis bacterium
GTCCCGGCAAGGCGCCGGGTTCCGCGAATACTTGTAGTATTCAAGGGTTCCGGCAACGCAGCCGGGGCGCAAAAGGGCAAGCCAAATGTGCAGGTTATTTTTTAACAGTTCCTTATGACGGGGGGCGGGCGGACGAGGGGGCGAACCTTTCGACATATCGCCACACGAGCGGGATCAGCGCGACCTGCAGCGGCAGCATGATCGCCGCCTTCAGGGCGCGCGCCGGGAGGTATCCTATGAAGCCCTTGCCCATGAGGATGTAGAGCCAGAATGAGTCAAGGCAGAGGTTCAGCAGCACGCAGACTATGATGGCGGGCGGCAGGACGCGCAGCCAGCCTATGGGTCGGCGGTAGAGGAAGACCCCGTAGACCGCGCCTGTCAGGAAGGCCGTAAGCGTGAAGCCGGGGAAAAACGCGCCCGTAGGAAAGAGCAGGGCGCCGATGACGTCGCCTATGGCGTAGGCGGCGGCAGCCCACAGGGGGCCGTACATCATGGCTGTGAGCGAGACCGGTATGAAGGCGAGCCCTATGCGCACTATCGGCGTGTTTATCGACAGCAGGCGGGTAAGCACGATCTCGATGGCAATCAGAAAGGCGATGACGATGAGGCCGGACAGGCCAGGGGCGCTGTTTTTCTCGGACATAACAAAAAACCTCCTTCTCACTGGGAGCCTTGACCACCACACCAATGGGAAAAAGATTTCCTTTATCAGTGCGGTAGTGGACGCAACGCCGCACCGCAAGCCTCAGGCTTTTCGTTCACGAGCCACATCCCATCTCATGACACTTTACGCGCGGCATCTACTCTACCAACGCCATCATATCACCAGGCGGAGGGCTTTTCAAGAGGAATCGCATAATCTGACAAAAAAAAACAGCCTGCGGCTGTTGCCGCCCGCCTTACTAGACCGGGATCGCAGGGCAAAAGGGGGCCGGCCGGCGCAAACGCCGCCCCGGAAAGGGATCTGGCGACAGAAATGGACGCTACGGCCCGTACAGGAAGCCGAGCTCCCTGAGCCTGTCCTCGATGAGCACGAACGCGTCCCTGTCGCGGCAGGCCACCGTATGCAGATGCAGGCCGCCTGTGAGCTCCAGGAGCAGCCGCCCGCCGCCCGCCGCCACGCTCGCCATGAAGGCGGCCACGTCCTGCCTCGTGGCTATGTTGAGCTGGCCCGTCATGTCCCCGTAGAGGCGGTGGCTGACCGTCACGTCCAGCACCTCCCCGCCCAGCTCCACCACGGCCATAAGCTCCTTTTCGGTATCGGCCAGGCTGTGCCGGCAGGCGAGCTTGCCGACGTAGCGGCCGGGCTGCGCCGGGGCCTCCATCATGTAGCCCCGCGCCGTGGCGATTATCGCCTTGCCCTGGGCGCGCAGCAGGGCGATGTCGCCCACTATCGCCTGCCGGCTGACATCCATGAGCCGCGCAAGCCGCGCGGCGCTGAGGGGCTGCCTCTCCGCGCCGCGCGCGCCGGCCTCAAGCAGTTCCAGTATTCTCTCGCGCCGTTTCTCGCCATTCATCGCAGTATGGGGTGCCTGTTGGGCAGCTTCTTCAATAAAGGCTGCCCAACGGGCGGGTCCTCTAAAGTGGGTTGTTCTTTATGTTCTCCATCTCCTCATAAAAATCCGAGCCCAGGAAATACTTTCTGGGCGGCTCGACGGCCTCGCCCCTCGCTATCGCGTCTATGCCGGCCTTGACCTTCTCGGGCGTGGCCGGGAGCTCGTAGACCCTTACGCCCACCGCGTTGTTTATGGCGTTTATCACGGCCATGTGCCCGCTCGACTGGTAGGCCTCGGATGCGCCGGAGGAGCCGAAGGGGTTTATCGGCCTTTCGGTGCAGAGATGTATCACGTTCAGCTCGTCGGGTATGTCCTTGATCGTCGGCATGCCGGCGCCGACCATGTTGCTGTGCTTCTTTACGTCGTCGTAGTTCTCGGAAAGGGCGAACCCTATGGTATGGGACATGCCGCCGTAGGCCTGGCCGTTCACGGCGTCGATGTTGCCTATGACGCCTACGTCGTCCACGCAGGTGTATTTCAGCACGGTCGTCCTGCCGGTGGCGGTATCGACCTCGACCTCGGCCAGAAACAGCGCGTAGGTGAATTCCGGCGTGGGGTTGCCCACGCCCGTGTTCGGGTCCAGATCCGTCACGCCGGTGGAGCTGTTCAGCACCTGATGCTCGTATTTCGTCGGTATGCCCTCGGCGGCCATCTCCGCGCAGGTCCTGAACGTGCCGTCGGGCTTTCTCATGGCCCCCATGAGCCTGTCGGCGCATTCCTTCGTCGCCCAGCCGTTCATGAAGTGCGAGCGGCTTGACGCGGAGCTGCCGTGGTCGGGGCAGTACTTGCTGTCGTTCTGTATCAGGACTATGTCGTCCGGCGTCACGCCCAGGGGCTTCAGCGCCTCGAGCGTGACCATCAGGGAGCCGATGTCGCCGCCCTGCCCCTGATCCTGCCAGGTGTCGTATTTAACGAACTTCCCGTCATCCCTGAGCTCGAGGGCCACCGTGCACTGGTCGGCCGTGCCCTCGGTGACGTTGTAGCCGCCCCAGGCCAGGCCCACGCCCCGGCGCCTTTCGGGCGTGCCGAGCCTTTTGGCGTCCTCGAGGGCCCTGTCGTATATGGGCCGCATCGTCTCCATGATCCTCTCCATCGGATAGATGTTGAACGGATGCGAATTCACGTTCAGGTCGCCGGGCCGCGCTATGTTCCTCCAGCGGAACTCGAAGGGGTCGAGGCCGATCTTCTCGGCCATCATGTCCATTATGGCCTCCGACGCGGTGTAGGCCTGCGGCGAGCCATAGCCCCTGTAGGCCGTCCCGTAGGAGTGGTTCGTGCAGGCCACCCTCGCCAGGCCGAGCACGTTCGGGACATTGTAGGGGAAGAACATGAAGCGCGCTATCCTCGTCGTCAGGTCGTCGCCCAGCTCGTTGTAGGCGCCGTGATCCAGGCCCGTGTCCCATTCGGCCGCCACGATCTTCCCGTCCCCGTCACAGGCCAGGCGGGCGTTGGAGTACGAGGGGCAGCGCTTCCCGCTGTAGGCCATGTACTCGGGATACGTCATCGAGAAGGCGACGGGCAGGCCGTCGCAGGCCATGCAGGCTATGGCGGCCAGCGAGTAGGTCGCGGCGGCTATGCCCCAGCCAAATGTCCCGCCTGTCGGGTTCTCTATCACCCTAACCCTTTCGGGCGGGAGGCCCGTGGCCTCGGCTATGTCGCCTATGTTCGCGTACACGCACTGCGCCTTGCACTGGACCGTAAGCACGTCGTCCTCGTCGAAATAGGCCTGGACGGTGTCGCCCTCTATGGGCATGTGCGGCTCGCGCGTCGAATAGAAGCTGCCCTCGACGACATGCGGCGCCGTCTCGAACAGGCCCGGCACCTCATGGCCCGCGCCCTTTACGGTGGGCTGGTAGGCCCACACGTTGGGATGGTCGTCATGCACGCGCACGGCGTCGGGCATGGCGGCCTCGAGGTAGTTCAGGAGCTCGGGAAGGCGCTCGTATTCCAGCGTCACCTTGGCGGCGGCCTCGCGCGCGTGCGTCTTCGTGTCCGCCGCGACGAGGGCTATTATGTCGCCGTAGTTGAATATCTTCTCCTCTGCCAGGAGTATGTGCGTCTGCTCCGTGGCGAGGCAGCGCGGCAGGAACTGGAACATGTTGAGCCTGTTCGAGCCTACGACGTCCTTGTGCGTGACGACCTTGTAGACGCCGGGCATCCCTTCGGCCTCCTCCGTGCCTATGCTCAGTATCCTGGCATGGTGCGCGACCTTGGGCTGCACCATTACGACGTGCAGCGTGCCGTCGGGCATCTTTAGCTCTATGTCGTCGCCGTAGTCCGCGAGCCCGCAGACCTTGGCAAGCGCGGCCGGCCTCACCAGCGGCAGCCCGTAATATTCCCTGCTCTCGGGCAGCTTCAGCCTTATGTCGTCTATGCCGCATTCCCCGCGCAGCACGCGCGCGGCCGCCATCACCGCATCGACTATCTGCCTGTAGCCCGTGCAGCGGCAGATGTTCCTGTGTTTCTGGAACCAGTCCCTGACGTCCTCCCTCGACGGGCTCGCGTTTTCCTTCAGCAGCTGGTAGGCCGACACTATGAAGCCGGGCGTGCAGAAGCCGCACTGGACGGCGCCGAAGTGCATCCATGCCTCCTGCAGCGGGTGCAGCCTGCCGGGCGCCCCTACGCCCTCTATGGTCGTTACCTCGCTGTACTCCTTGACGGAGCTTATCTTTCTGGTGCACGAGCGTATGACCTTTCCGTCCAGGATGACGGAGCAGGCGCCGCATACGCCCGCGCCGCAGCCAACCTTCGTGCCGGTAAGCCCTAGCCTGCGGAGCACGGACGCCAGGCTGTCCCTCGCCGGGTCGCAGACAAAGGCCCTGTCGGCCCCGTTGATGTTAAGGGTCATCTTTTTGAACTTCATGCCAACACCTCTCCTCTCAAATCCCCCTTTTTACCAACAAAAAGCGGGGCGCCAACGTCGGCGGCCTAACCCCTGCGCCCGCCGGCTCCCTTTCAGTCAAGTATATCAATCTTTACAGAGACGGTCAATAGGCGATGGCCCCCAAAAAACAAAAATGTTGCCATGGCAACATTTTTGATGTACGGCCCGATCATCGTCCATGCCCGCGCCGTGCGGGCATATGCCCTATCGCAGGAGCTCCGCGTCCACGATGTCGCCGCGCCTGCGCCCTTCCGGGCCGGGGTCGGTCACGAGCTGCGCGGAGGACGTAAGGGCCTTTACGGTCGAGACCCCCCGCATCTCGACGACGCGCGCTCCATAGGAAGGCCCGGTCCCGCTAAGCTCCAGCTTGCGCAGTATCTCCATGCCCTCCGTGGGCTCCATGTCCACGAGCAGCTCGGCGCGCACGGTCTTGCGCACGGGCTCGGGCTGCCCCAGGAAATGCGCCGCCAGGGCGCGGACACACCAGTCCATGACGAAATAGGAGGCGACGGGCGGCCCGGGCAGGTTAAGCAGGGGCACGTTCCCAAGCATGGCCGCCGCCATGGGTCGGCCCGGCGCGGACGCTATCCAGTGAAACAGCCCCTCGCCCATCTCCGCTATCATGCCGGCGCAGAAGTCCTCCCCGCCCTTTGACGAGCCGCCGCTTATGAGCACGACGTCCGCCGCCGCGCCCGCGCGCCTTATCGCCTCGCGCAGAGCCGCAGGCTCGTCGCGCGCTATGGAAAGGCAGAGCGGCTCCGCGCCCATTTCGAGCAGCATATGCCTTGCCATTAGGCTGTTGCACTCGACAGCCTGCCCGCGCCGCGGGACCGTCCCCTGCGGCACCAGCTCGCTGCCCGTGGGGATGAAGGCGACCACGGGCTTTTTGGCCGCCTCTATCTCGGACACGCCCCCCAGCGCCAGGGCGGCGAGGTCGAAGGGCCTGAGCGCGGTCCCGGCGCGGACGATAAGCTCGCCCTCCATCACGGAGCTCCCGCAGCCGCGCACGTTCAGGCCGGGCCGCAGATCATCCACGCCCGTCAGGGCCAGGCCCCCGCCCGGCAGGAAGCTGACGCTCTCTATCTGTATGACGGCGTCGAAGCGGTCGTCGAAGTCGTCGCCCGTGTCCGCGCGCGCGTAGTCGCGGCCCTCCCGCCACAGGGACGTGTCCGGCGCGCCGCCCGCGAAGCGCGACGAGTCCACGCATATGCCGTCCATGGCGGAGGCCCGCACGACAGGCAGGCTGTGCGCCGCGAAGATGTCCGATGCCGCGACGCGGCCGGGCGCCGCGTCCAGGGCCACGCGCTCGCTCCCGCGCGCCGGCTTCCAGCGGGACAGTATGAGCTCTACGGCCTCGCGCCGCGACGGCGCCTTGTCATTGTGAAGATCAAGCATGCCTGTTTCGCCCTCCTGCGTCGTGCGGCTGCCCGCCGCCGCAAGGGCGGCAGGCCCGCCTCCACGCAAAGCCTGAAGGCGGGTCTGTTCTGGATTCTGGTACGCCTGACAGGGGTCGAACCTGCGGCCTTCAGAGTCGGAGTCTGACGCTCTATCCATCTGAGCTACAGGCGCATGCGCTACTACTATATTATTGCTTTGGGCGGTGCGCGTCAAGGACTTTTTTCCACGCCCCGCCCGCTTCCGCAGATCCTGCGGGTTCCCCCGTGCCGGGCCTGCCGATCAGCGGCGGGAGGGGCCCCCTGTCCCCGCCGGCTGGGCCTTAGGAGCTGTGCGGAAATAAAGTTTGCAGATCTGACGCAGGATTTTTTCCGTCACGCAAGGCGGCAGGTTCCGTTGATACTAGAAGTATCAACGGGTTCTGCCAACGCAGCGTGGCG
>JAISXZ010000084.1 GCA_031270275.1 Eubacteriales Family XIII. Incertae Sedis bacterium
TGCGCCCCGGCTGCGTTGCCGGAACCCTTGAATACTACAAGTATTCGCGGAACCCGGCGCCTTGCCGGGACACAAAATTGCTGCGCCGACTGCACACTTTATTTTTTAACAGTTCCTTAGATTTACGCTACCATTATAGCACAAGGCACTCTATGAATTCCATGATTTCTTTCAGTTTGTCGCCGCCCCGCGCCGAAAGCGCGATGTAGGGCCTCTCGCCGCCGTGCAGGGCCAGGGCGTCCCCGTAGCGGCCCCTTATCCTTATTATGTCCTCCGGGCCCACGGGCGCCCCGTCCCGCATGTCGAACACGTATCTGTGCCGCGCCTCCCTTATCCTGGATATCCCGGCGCGCTTCGACATGGCGCGGATGCGCGCGACCGCGATCAGGTTTGCCGCGGGCGCCGGCACGTCGCCGAAGCGCTCCTCCAGCTCCCCGATCATGTCCTTTTCGTCCTCCTTCGACTCTATGAAGGCGATCTTCCTGTACATCTGCAGCTTCAGCGCCTCGTCCTCGATGTATTCGGCCGGTATGAACGCGGCCACAGGCGCCTCGAAGGATACCTCCTCGTAGGCCGACGAGGGCCTGTCGCCCTTTATGGCCCGCACCGCGTCGTCCACAAGCTTGCTGTAAAGCTCGTAGCCTATCTCCGCCATATGCCCGTGCTGCTCCATGCCGAGTATGTTGCCCGCGCCCCTTATCTCGAGATCCCGCATGGCTATGCGGAAGCCCGCGCCGAACTCGGTGAACTCGCGTATGGCCCTGAGCCGCTTCTCCGCCGCCTCCGAGAGTATCTTCTCCTTTCTGTAGAGCAGATAGGCGTAGGCCATGCGGCTGGAGCGCCCTACCCTGCCCCGCAGCTGGTAGAGCTGCGAGAGCCCGAAGCGGTCGGCGTCCATGACGAGTATGGTGTTCACGTTGGGTATGTCTATGCCCGACTCTATTATCGTGGTGGAGACCAGCACGCTGTACCGGCCCGCTATGAAGTCCATCATCACGTTCTCGAGCTCGTCCTCGTCCATCTGGCCGTGCCCCACGGCGATCTCCGCCTCCGGCACCAGGGCCTTTATCTCCGCCGCCACGCGCTGTATGCCCTTCACCCTGTTGAACACGACGTAGACCTGCCCGTCGCGGCCAAGCTCGCGGCGCACCGTCTCCCGCAGCACGTCGTCCGTCTGCTCCATCACGTAGGTCTGCACGGGATACCGGCCCTCGGGTGGCTGCCCTATGAGATCCATGTCCCTTATGCCCATGAGCGACATATGCAGCGTCCTCGGTATGGGCGTGGCCGAGAGCGTGAGCACGTCCACGCCCTTGCGCATGGCCTTTATGCGCTCCTTGTGCCTGACGCCGAAGCGCTGCTCCTCGTCTATGACCAGCAGGCCGAGGTCCTTGAAGCCTATGTCCATGGAAAGCATCCTGTGGGTGCCTATCACCACGTCCATGGTCCCCTTTCCCAGCTTTTCGGCGATCTCGCGCTGCTGCCTGTACGTGCGGAAGCGCGACAGCATCTCGATCTCGAAGGGGAAGCCCTCGAAGCGCTCCCTGAACGTGTGGAAATGCTGGTTCGCCAGTATCGTGGTCGGCACGAGTATGGCGGCCTGCTTCCCATCCGCCACGCACTTGAACACGGCGCGGGCCGCGACCTCCGTCTTGCCGTAGCCGACGTCGCCGCAGAGCAGCCTGTCCATGGGCACGGGCTGCTCCATGTCCCTCTTGATGGACTCTATGCTGCGCAGCTGGTCGTCGGTCTCGCTGTACGGGAAGCGCTCCTCGAATTCCGCCTGCCACAGCGTATCCTTGGAAAACGCGTAGCCCTGCGTCGCCTTGCGCGCCGCCGAGACCTCGACCAGCTCGCGGGCAAGCTCCTCTATGTCCTTCCTTGCCCTCGCGGTGGCCCTTTTCCACTCCCCGCTCGAAAGCCGGCTGACCTTTGGCTCGGCGTCGCCGTGCCCGATGTACCTCTGTATTATGGACATCTGCTCGACGGGTATGTAGAGCATGTCGTCGCCGGCGTACCTTATCTTCATGTAGTCGCGCCTGACGCCCTGTATCTCGAGCTGCTCTATGCCCGCGAAGCGGCCGATCCCGTGGTTCTCGTGCACCACGTAGTCACCTTTGCGTATGTCGGTAAAGGCCTTGATGGGCGCGGCGTCCCTGTTTTCGCGGCGCGCGGCCCGCCTCCTGCCGATGGGCGCGAATATCTCCCCGTCCCATAGGTAGGCCGTCTTTTCCTCGGGGAACTCCATGCCGGCCGCCAGCGAGCCGAGCCGCAGGGCCACCCTGCCCCGCAGCTGGGCCCTGTCGAGAAAATCGTCGAGATTGGCGATCCTCTCCTCCGTCGAGCAGGCTATCGTGACGCTGTAGCCCTGCCGCACGTAGCGCCTCAGCTCCGACTCCAGCACGTCCATGCGGCCGTTTATCGCGGCAGGCTGCTTCGCGGCTATGCCGATCCGCCTTGGCTGGCGCCCGAGGCCCTCTATGCTTGTCGCGAAGGGGGTAAACAGCACGATGGGGCTGAACGCCTGCATCCGCTCGCAGTCCTCGGCGCAGGGAAGGCCGCCGCAGTCCTCCGGCGCCGCCTGCCCCCGCTCCAGCATGAGCCTGAAATCGGCCGCAGCGTCCCTCTCCCTGAGCGCGACGGCCTCCCTTACGCGGGCGGGATCGTCCAGGGCCAGCAGCCCGTCCCTCATGTAGTCCCAGATGTAATGCGCGCCCTCGTAGAAATAGCCCATGTAGTTTTCAAGGAACTGCAGGTTCTCGCCCGACTCGATGCAGGCGGCGAAGCGCTCCTTCTTCGCGCGCAGGGCCGCGGCCCTTTCGCCGCCCCATTTGCGTATGTAGCCGTCGTAGAGGCTGGATATCCTGGCCAGGGCCTCCCCGAACACGGCCCCTTCGGCGGGCATGTGCACGGCCGGCCACAGGTCCGCCGAGTCCAAGGCCCTGCCCGAGCGCTGCGACTCCAGGTCAAATTCCCTAAGCGACTCTATTTCGGAGCCGAAAAAATCGATCCGCAGGGGCGCCTCGCCGTTCGCCGCAAAGACATCCACTATGCCGCCGCGCGCGCTGAACTGCCCCCGCGCCTCCACGAAGGGCGCCCTTTCGTAGCCCATGCCGGCCAGCCTGCCGCATACCTGCGCGGGCTCGGCGCCGTCGCCAGCGCACAGCGTCAGCCTGTGCCGGTCGAAGGCCTCCGGCGGGGGCAGCCGCTTTATGGCGCCCATGGCCGGGGCTATGACGACGCAGCGCGCACCCGCCCTGAGATCCGCCAGCGCGGACAGCCGCGCCTCCATGGCCTCGCGGCTCTTGGCCTCGTAGCGCGAGAAGAAAGGCTCGTCGTCGTGAAGGACATGTATCCTGCACGGCATGAAAAAAGACAGCGTCTTGGCGAGGTTTCTGGCCTTTGACGCCGACGCCGTCACCAAGACGCACTGTTTTCCGCTTTCGAGCAGCGATCTCGACAGATACGGCGCTATCTGCCCGTCGGCCGCGCCGTGTATATGCAGGGCATCCCCGCCTTTACTCATCCGCGCCGCCTTCCGGGCCCCGGCCCCCGGCGCCCCTCGCGGCCGCGTCCGGATCCGCGTTGTACCTGTTCATGGCCGCGTCTACGCCGTCGAGGAGCATGCACTCCAGCGCGAGCACGGCCCTCATTACCGCATCCCTGGCCGTGTCCATCTCCTGCCTGCGGAAGCCCCCTATGACGTAGTCCGTCAGGCGCGCGCCCACCTCGCCCCCTATGCCTATGCGCACGCGCGGGAAATCGTCGCGGCGCAGATGGTACACGATGGACCTCATGCCGTTATGCGTGCCCGCGCTGCCCTGCTTCCTTATCCTTATGCGCCCGAGCGGTATGTCAACGTCGTCGTATACCACCGCAAGGGCCTCGGGCGGGGCTTTGTAGTAGGCCATGACGGCCGCGACGCTCTCGCCGCTCAGGTTCATGTAGGTCTGCGGCTTTACGAGCAGCACCCTGCTGCCGAAGGCCGTGCCCTCGCCGATCAGGGCCTTGAACCTCAGCCTGCTGACCTTTATCCCGCACCTCTCCGCCATGAGGTCCACGGCGGCAAAGCCCAGGTTGTGCCTCGTGCCGGCGTAGCGCCTGCCGGGATTGCCGAGTCCGACTATGATATGCTGCTCCATGGCCGTCAGTCGAAAAGCTTGCTGATGGAGTCGTTCGTGAATATCCGCGTCATCGCCTCCGCGAACAGCGGCGCGACCGAAAGCACCTGCAGCTTGTCGATCATCTTCTCCCTCGGGAACGGCACCGTGTTCAGCAGGGCTATCTCCTTTATCGCGGACTCGTCTATGCGGGATACCGCAGGGCCGGACAGCACGCCGTGCGTCGCGCAGGCGTAGACCTCCCTCGCGCCCATCTCCTTCAGCGCGTTCGCGGCGTTCGTTATGGTCCCCGCCGTGTCTATCATGTCGTCCACGAGTATGGCCGTCTTCCCGTCTATGTCGCCGATTATGTTCATGACCTCGCTGACGTTCGCCTTGGGGCGGCGCTTGTCCACTATGGCTATGGGCGCGTCGAGCAGATGGGCCATGTTCCTCGCCCTCGTGACGCTGCCGTGGTCCGGCGACACCACGACGACGTCGCTCAGGCGCTTGGAGCGGAAATGCTTCACCAGTATCGGCATCCCCAGCAGATGGTCGACTGGGATGTTGAAGTAGCCCTGTATCTGCGCCGCGTGGAGATCCATCGCCACAACCCTGTCCGCGCCCGCCGCGCTCAGCAGATCCGCCACCAGCTTCGCCGTGATCGGGTCGCGCGCCTTGGCCTTCCTGTCCTGCCTCGCGTAGCCGTAGTACGGGATGACGGCGTTGATCCGCCCCGCCGACGCGCGCTTCATCGCGTCTATCATTATGAGAAGCTCCATCAGGCTGTCGTTGACAGGCTCGCTCGTCGGCTGCACGATGTAGGTGTCGAGGCCCCTGACCGTCTCCCACACGCTCACCGATATCTCGCCGTCGCTGAACTTCTGGACGTTCGACTTGCCGAGCGGCTTCCCCATGATCGATGCGATCTCCTCCGCAAGCTCGGGATGGGCATTGCCCGTAAAGACCTTGAAATCCGAAAACACGCCGTTCTTCATAGACTTACCTCTCAACGTCTGGGCCATGATCGGGGCCCTGCGGCCTGCGCCCGGCCAGGCGCCCCCTCCGCGCGGCCCAGCCCTCAAGATTCCTCTGTTTCGCCCGTCCCACGGACAGGGCGCCCTCCGGCACATCGACCGTGACCGTCGTCCCGGCCGCCACATAGGAGCCCCTGCCCACGCTTACCGGGGACACGATGTTGACGTTGCAGCCGATGAAGGCCCCGTCCCCCACCGTCGATCTGTGCTTTTCCCTGCCGTCGTAGTTGACGAACACCACGCCGCAGCCGAGGTTAACGCCGTCGCCAAGGTCCGAGTCCCCTATGTAGGTCAGGTGCGAGGCCTTCGAGCCCTTCCCGAGGCTGGAGTTCTTGACCTCCACGAAATCGCCTACCTTGGCGTCCTCCCCTATGTCGCTGCCGGGGCGAAGATAGGCGAAGGGGCCTATCCTAGAGCGGGCCCCGACGCGGCTCTCCACGATAACGGACTGCTCCACCTCGGCGCCGTCCTCTATCAGCGAATCCCTGATCCGCGTGTTCTGGCCTATGCGGCAGTTCTCGCCTATGCGCGTGTCCCCCTCTATGACGACGCAGGGCCCGATGAGGCTGCCCGCCCCTATGCTCGCGCCCTCGTCTATGTAGGCGGCCCGGATATCCGTGAACCTCACGCCCTTGTCGGCGAGGCCGCGGTTGATCCTGAGCCGCTCCTCAGCCTCCCTTTCGTACACGTCGAAATTCTCCATAAAACTCCTTCTGCCGGCTCAGTCGTTGCCGATGGGCCGTCCCCTGATGACGTCCCTGCGCGGGAAATGATCGGCCTCCAGTATCTTCTCGCCCACCTGGTAGATGTCGCCGGCGCCCATCGTTATGACCAGGTCGCCGGCCTTCGCGCCCTTTCGGACGAATTCCGCTATCTCGTCGAAGCCCGCTATATACCAAGCGTCCTTGCCTGGGTTCTTCCTGGCTATCGCGTCTATAAGGGCCTTCGAGCTTATTCTGTGTATGTTCTTCTCCCTCGCGGCGTATATCTCGGCCATGACCAGCTTGTCGGCGAGTCCGAAGGCGTCCGTGAACTCGTCGAACAGCGCCCTCGTCCTGGTGTAGGTATGCGGCTGGAACAGGCACCAGAGCTCCCGGTGGGGCATGTTCTTCGCCGCCCTCAGCGTGGCCTGTATTTCGGCGGGATGGTGCGCGTAGTCGTCCACCACCCGCACGCCGTTCTCGGTCTCGCCCAGCACGTCAAAACGCCTTTGAGTGCCCTCAAAGGCTTCGAGAGTGTCCTTTATGGCGTCCGGCGGCACCCCCATGTCGTGGCAGCAGGCGATGGCCGCCAAGGCGTTGGCGATGTTGTGCTCGCCCGGCACGACCAGCTGTATGTCGCACAGCGGGCCGCCGTCCCGCATCACGGAGAAACGGGGCATCCCCTCCGGGCTGAACGCGACGTTCGCCGCCATGTAGTCGCAGCGCTCATGGAAGCCGAAGGTGATCACGCGCCTGTCCAGGCCGTCTATTATGCTGTTCACGAACGGGTTGGCGTCGTAGGCGACCACGGCCCCGTCGCGCGGCGTCAGGTTCGCAAAGCGCCTGAACGAGCTGACTATATGCTCTATGTCCCTGAAATAGTCGAGATGGTCGGAATCTATGTTGAGTATGACGGCGTACCTGGGCGCGAGCCGCAGGAAGCTGTCCATGTACTCGCAGGCCTCGGTGACAAAGTAGTCGCCGCCGCCCACACGGACGTTGCCGCCTATCTCCGAGAGGTTGCCCCCGACGAGTATGGTGGGGTCGCGCCCGCTGTCTTTGAGTATGAGGGATATCATCGAGGTGGCCGTCGTCTTTCCGTGGGCGCCGGCTATCGCCACGCTCTGCCCGTAGCCCCTCATCAGCGCGCCCAGCGCGTCGGCGCGGCTCACCGCCTCCACGCCGCTCCCGGCGGCGGCGACAAGCTCGGGGTTCTCGGGCGAGACCGCCGAGGAATAGACGACGAGATCGGCCCCGGCTATGTTCTTGGCGCGGTGCCCCAGGTACACGGACGCGCCGTTCCTTATCAGCCTGTCGGTTATTTCGTTTTCCTTGATGTCCGATCCGGACACCCTGAATCCCTTGGAAAGGAAGATGTCCGCGACCGCAGACAGCCCGATGCCGCCTATCCCGACGCAATGTATGTGTTTTTTGCCCGAAAGGTTCAACATTCACCGCTCCTTGCGGTTATAGTATAGCATGTATGGGGGCAAAAGCAAAGCACGAAATGCCGGACACGCGCCCCGGCGGCCTGTCTCCGCCCGCCTATCTCAGCCGGGCTGCCCCTTGGCAGCCGCGATCGCCCGCAGCGCCCTGTAAAACTCGTCTACGTCGATGGGCTTTGTCAGATGCTCCGCCATCCCCATGGCCAGGCAGCGCTCGCGTTCCTCCGGGAAGGCGTGGGCTGTCATGGCGCATATGGGTATGTCCCTGTATTCGGGGTTCTCCTTTATAAGCCGCGTGGCCTCGTAGCCGTCCATCTCAGGCATCTGCAGATCCATGAGCACCACGTCGAAGGGCCGCTCCCCGCCGGCCTCGGCCAGGCGTTCGAGCGCCTCCCTGCCGTTCGAGGCGGTCACGGGCTCTATGCCCACGTCGTTCATCAGCTCCACGGCTATGAGCGTGTTTATCTCGTTGTCCTCCGCCAGCAGGACGCGCAGGCCGCGAAGCGCCTCATTTCCGTCCCCTGCGTCGGCCTCCTGCGCCGCAGGCCCCGCGCCGCCTGCCTGCGCCCCGTCGGCGGGTTCGCCGCCCTCCGGCGCCGCAGGGTCGGGATCGAGCGCGAAGCGGCACGAGAAGCTGAACGTCGTGCCCCTGCCCTCCTCGCTGAGGACGCCTATCTCCCCGCCCATCAGCTCCACCATCTGGCGGGTGATGGTCAGGCCGATGCCGGCGCCGCCGTATCTGCGGGTGGCGGAGTTGTCCGCCTGGCTAAAGGCCGAGAATATGCTCTCCATATGTTCCGCGCTCATGCCTATGCCCGTGTCCTCCACGGCGAAGTCTATGTCGGCCTCGCCGCCCGACAGGCCGGACACGGACGCGCGGACGGTGACGGAGCCCTTCTCGGTGAACTTGAACGCGTTTTCGACAAGGTTTATGAACACCTGCTGCAGGCGCAGCGGATCGCCCAGCACGGAGGCCGGCAGCGCGGGATCGAGCTCGAAGCGCAGCGCCACCTCCGGCTGCAGGCCGCTCTGCTCGCGGAAGAACATCTCCAGATCGCCGAAAACCCTGCGTATGTCCAGGGGGACGCGCTCCAGCTTCATGTCGCCGGCGTCGGCCTG
>JAISXZ010000234.1 GCA_031270275.1 Eubacteriales Family XIII. Incertae Sedis bacterium
CCGCCAGGCTGCGTTGCAAAGCCTCGCCGAACCTTCGGGTTCGCCTGCGTTTTGCGCCTTGCCTGACGAAAAAAATCCTGCGTCAGATTTGCAAACTTTATTTCCGCACAGCTCCTAAGTCGGGCAGAGGTATTGACGAAAGGATCGGGCAATGGCACACAACGACGGCGGCAACAGCCTTACGCTGGAAAAAATACAGTCGATGACGAGCTTCGTGGCGATAATCACGTCGTTCCTTATAGCGTTTTCGGGCAGCGCCATAAACCTGGCGATACCACCCATATCCGAGGAATTCCACAGCAGCGCCACGCTTACGGGCTGGATCGTGAACGCCTTCATCCTCGTCAGCGCGGCCCTGTCCGTGCCATTCGGAAGGGTGGCCGACCTCGCCGGCAAGAAGCGCATACTGGTGCCGGGCATACTGGTATTCTCGCTCATGTCGGTCGCCATAGTGTTCTCGGGCTCGATAGAGACCATGATATTCCTGCGCGCCCTGCACGGCATAGGCATCGCAATGATCGCCAGCACCAACGTGGCGATACTCATCGACGTCTTCCCCCCCGAAAAGCGCGGCAAGGTCCTGGGCTCATCGACCGCGGCGGTCTACATAGGCCTGTCCGTCGGCCCCGTGATGGGCGGGCTGCTCACCCACTACCTCGGATGGCGGTCCATCTTCATCTTCAGCGCCGTCCTGGGCTTCGTGGTCTTTTTCGCCGCGCTGAAGAACCTGCCGGAGACCGGCAGGGAACGCGGCGAGGGGCGCTTCGACCTGCCCGGCAACATCATGTACGTGGGCATGATAGCCTGCCTTATGTACGGGTTCTCCGCGTTCGCGGAGTCCTGGGCGGCGCGCTCCCTGATGGCTGCGGGGGCCGCCCTGGCCCTGCTGTTCGTGTTCCACGAGCGCCGCGCCAAAAGCCCCATCATCGAGATCCGGCTTTTCTCGCGCAACGCCGGCTACATATTCGCGAACCTGGCCGCCCTGCTCAACTACGGCGCGACCTTCGCCGTGGGCTATCTGCTCTCGATATTCCTGCAGGTCATAAAGGGCTACGACACGCAGGCCGCCGGCCTGATACTGATAAGCCAGCCCCTGATGATGGCCGTCGTGTCCGTGATCGCCGGGAAGCTGTCCGAGCGCTTCCAGCCGTCGAGGCTGGCGTCGGCCGGCATGGGCATAGGCACCGTCGGGCTGTTTCTGTTTGCGTTCATATCGCAGTCCTATTCCCTGCTGTACATCACGATAAGCCTTGCGGTGCTCGGCATCGGCTTCGGGCTGTTCTCGTCCCCCAACACGAACGCGATAATGTCCTGCGTCGAGGCCAAGGACTACGGTGTCGCGTCCTCGATAATAGCCACGATGCGCTCCATGGGGCAGACGTCCAGCATGGCCATCGTGACCCTGATATTCGCGACGACCCTCGGCAACGCCTCGTTTGCGAACGCCTCGCCCGAGCTGCTCGTCCTGTGCACGCGCATATGCTTCTGGATATTCACGGCGGAATGCGTCGTGGGAACCATCTTCTCGCTCCAGTACAGGAAGCCGGCCGCCGCCGCGCCCCCCTCCGCCTAGGGGCCGTCCGCAGGGCGCCCTTCCCTCCTGCGCCCTTCCCTTCCGCCGCGATCAGGAACTTCGCAAGGTCCCGCGGCCGCCCGCCCCTCCCCGGCGGATCCGCCTTCCATGGGCAGCAGCTCGCCGAAAAGGCTGAAGGTCTTGGCCTCCGTGATCCTGATGTCCCGCATCGCGCCCGCAAGCCCCTCGGGCGCCGCGAAATTCACAAGCCGCCCCGAATCCGTGCGGCCCGACATGATCCCCTGCCCCGTCTTGGCGGGACCTTCGACGAGCGCCCTCTCGACGCGCCCGAGGCGGGCGGCGTTCTTTTCGGCGCTTATGGCGTTGAGCAGCCCGACGAGCTCGCTGAAGCGCCTGTGCTTGTCACCCGCAGGCACCCTGTCCTCGTATTCTGCGGCGGGCGTCCCCCTCCTCGGCGAATACAGGAAGGTGAAGGCCGAGTCGAAGCGGGCCCTCTCCGCCAGATCCATGGTCTCCCTGAAATCCTCCTCCGTCTCGCCGGGAAAGCCCGTTATGAAATCCGTGGTCACCGCGATGCCCGGCGACGCGTCCCTCAGCTTTTCCAGCAGCCCTAGATAGCCCTCCTTCGTGTAGCCCCGGTTCATGAGGCCAAGCACCCTCGTGCTGCCCGACTGCACGGGCAGATGTATGGCGTTGCACAGCGTCTTGCGGCGCCTGAACGCGTCTATGAGCCTGTCGGAGAGGTCCTTTGGATGCGAGGTCATGAAGCGCAGCCTCTCCAGCCCACCCACTTCCTCCAGCATGAGAAGCAGCTCGGGGAAGTCCGCCACGCCGCCCGCCGCCGAAAGCGCGCCCCTGTACGAATTCACGTTCTGGCCCAGCAGCATGATCTCCTTCACGCCGTCCCGCGCCAGGGCTTTCGCCTCCTTGAGCACCTCGCCCGCGCCCCGGCTGCGCTCCCGGCCCCTCGTGTACGGCACTATGCAGTAGCTGCAGAAGTTGTCGCAGCCGTACATCACGTTCACATAGGCCTTGAAGGGGGACCCGCGCCGCGCCGGCAGGCCTTCGACTATGTCGCCGCCCTCGTCCCAGACCTCGACGGCCCTGGCCTTCCCAAGGACGGCCCCCATCGCGAGGCGCGGCAGCCCGTGTATGTTGTGCGTGCCGAAGACGATGTCCACCCAGGGATGCCTGGCCCCTATCTCGTCCACTATATGCCGCTGCTGCATCATGCAGCCGCAGACGGCCACGACGAGGCCGGGCCGGGCCTCCCTCAGCTTCTTTATCTGCCCGAGCAGGCCGAAAAAGCGCTTGTCCGCGTTTTCCCTGACGCTGCACGTGTTCACGGCTATGAAGTCGGCTTCATCCTTCGACGCGGCCGGGGCGTAGCCCATCCCGGAGAGCAGGCCGGCTATGGTCTCGGAGTCCCGCTCGTTCATCTGGCAGCCCATGGTGAGGACGAAGTAGCTGGGGGGCGCGCCGTGCGTCTCGGCGTATTCCTCCATGTAGGCCCTCCAGCCGCCGTCACCGCTCATGTTTCGCGGCGGCCAGCGCCGCCAGCAGCTTCCTGGGGGTGAACGGGGGCCGGCCTATGCGGACGCCGACGGCGTTGTAGATGGCGTTGCCCACCGCCGCGCAGACGCCGGTGGTCGTGCTCTCGGCGATGCCGCAGGCGCCGTACTCGCCCGCGCCGCGCCATTCCTCTATGAGTATGGGCGACACGGGCGGCGAGTCCGCAAGGGTCTGCATCCTGTAATCCAGGTAGTTGGCGTTGAGAAGGGCGCCGGTCCTCCGATCATAGCACAGCTCCTCCGAAAAGGACTCGCCCATGCCTATGCACGAGATTCCGCCTATCTGCTGGCTTTCCGCGCCCGAGGCGTGCATGACCTGGCCCACGTCGTTCACGATCACCATATGCAGCGCGCGCGCCTCCCCCGTCTCCGTGTCCACCTCCACCTCGGCGAACCACGCGCCGTAGCCCGTGCCCGTGGGGCGCTTGTCGTTGTCCCTTATATTGTAGCCCGTGATAGGCACGCAGTCGTCGTCCATCATGAGATCCCCCGCCCGCATCAGGGGCTCGTCCGGCCTGCCATGCGCGAAGATCAGGCCGTCGTCCATGTCGAGGCTCGCGGCCTCGAGCCCCAGGATCAGGGCGGCCCGCGCTAGGAACTCCCTCTTAACCTCCCGCGCCGCGCCGACGAGGGCCTCCGAGAGCAGGAAGGAAACCACGCTGTCCGTCGGGGGCACGTCCCGCAGGCCCATGTCCGTGTCGCCCTCGGCGATCCACTTTATGTCCTCCGGGGCGGTCCCCAGGAAGGAGAGGCTTTCCGCGCAGGCGAGCACTGCGGCGCTGTTCCCGCCGGCGCCCGTCTCCTTCGTGGGCGCGTTGAGAAGGACGGAAAGGTCGGGGTTCACGCGGATGCAGACCTCGATCCGGCCGCGGGCGTTCTCCTGCCATTCCGCGTGCCACTGGTTGTGCAGGGACATGCCGAGCCCGCGCTTCTTGCAGCCGTCGATCCATTCCCCCTCCCCTGCCCTGTGGCGGCGTTCCCAGCCTATCTCCCTCGCCCCGGCGTCTATGACGGCCGCGACGCTGCTGTTGGGATAGGGGTTGTAGGGGTTCCCGAAGTTCTTCTTGTAGATCACGATGGGGTCCAGGCCCAGCTTCTCGGCGAGCGCGTCCACCGTCTGCGACAGGGGCCAGTTCTGCTGGATGTTGCCTATGCTTCTCATGACCCCGCCGGGGAGCCTGTTGGTGAAGATGACCCTGCTGCTGATGCGCATGCTCTCGACGGAGGAAAAAAGGCGCGGCATGCCCTCCGCGCAGAGAAACGCGGTCAGGGCGTAGCCCGTGACGCAGGTGTAGGCGCCGTTGTTGGCCGTCCCGTCCCAGATCCAGCCGGTGATCCTGCCGTCCTTCATGGCGCCGGCGCGGATCCTGAAATTGACCGCCGTGCGGGACTCGGCAAACTCCTCGTGGACGTTCATCTTGTATTTCACGGGCCGGCGGGCCCGCCTGGACAGGATGGCCGCGATTATGAAAAACACGTTTTCGCCCGTGTTGTATTTTCCCATGTGCGCGCCGCAGTTGGTGTTGTGCACGCGGATCTTGGCCAGGGGAAGGCCCAGCATCTCATGCAGGTGCATCCGGACCTGATCGGAGAAGTAGTGGTTGGTCCAGACCTCCATCTGATCCTCATCCCAGCGGACCATTACGCCCCGGAAATCCAGCGTTCCATGCACGGTGTCGCCGCCGAAGGTGCAGTCGGTCTCGACGACGGCGTCGGCCTCCGCCAGGGCCTTCTCCACGTCGCCGACGTCGAGCACGATGTCGTCGACGGATTCGTCCACGGCCTCCAGCTCGAGCCTGTGCGGCGTCTGGTTGCTGTCCGGGCTGGATTCCGGGTGCAGGATGGCGGCGCCCTCCATCATCGCCTCGTCCGTCTCGAGGAAGGCCGGCGCCGTCTCCCACTCCACGCGGACGCGGCGCAGGGCCTCCTCCGCGATCTCGCGCGTCTCCGCGGCCACCGCCACGCCCATCTGCTCACCCACGAACCTGGATCTGTCGCCGAGCACGACGCGATCCCACCACCGGGGCAGCGTCTCCCTGTGGTAGGGCGTTATGGCCGTGTCCGTCCAGGAATGGGTTGTCGGCTTAAGCGCCAGCACCTCGGGATCGTCGTAGCGGAGGACGGCGTGCACGCCCTCCATGGCCTCCGCCGCAGAGCTGTCCATGGACAGGATCCGCCCGTTGGCGTGGGGCGCGTTCAGTATGGCGCAGTGCAGCATGCGCGGCACGGCGGCGGCGACGCTGAGGTCGTCGAAGAACTTTGTCCGGCCCAGCGCCTTGTCCATTGCGTCTATCTTGGGCCTGTAGGCGCCCACATACCTATGCTTCGCCCTCGGCACGTACCGATGCGCCATCTCAGGCCCCCCCTTCCCGCGAACAGAGCCGCGCCGCCCTTTCGACCGCGTGCTCGATGCCCTTGTAGCAGCCGCAGCGGCAGATATGCCCGGAAAGCCCTTCGCGTATGTCCTCCCTCGTAGGCTCGGGGTTCTCGGCCAGCAGGCTCTTGGCCTCCAGGACATAGCCTGGGGTGCAGAAGCCGCACTGCATGGCCGTGCCGTAGCCAGGGCCGCTTTCCTCCGCGAAGGCCCGCGCCACAGGGTCGCTGCTGTCCAGCGCCTCTATGGTGGTCACGCTCTGCCCGTCGGCCTGTACCGCCAGCATCATGCACGAGAGGACCGACCGACCGTTCAGCAGGACCGTGCAGGCCCCGCAGGCGCCCGCGTTGCACGAGACGCGCACGCCGGTAAGGCCGAGCCTTTCCCTGAGCACATGGGAGAGCGTTTCGTGCGCCTCGTAGTCGCGGCCCTCCCGAAGGCGGCAGGGCCGGCCGTTGAGGACGAGGCTGATCTCATTGCTGTTCATTCAGGGCCACCTGCCATATCTGCCTCCGTTGCGCCATCGCCGGCGCCATGCCGTCGGGTCTCACAGTATAAATAATATCCGCAAAACGCCGCAAAAGCAACGGGAATTTTTCGCCGCCGCCCCCGCCCGCGCACCAGCGGCACATAAACGCTTTGCTTCACCCCTATTTGTATGATAAAATAGGGGACAGCACAAGGGGACAGCACAGCAGATGACAGGATGTGAGGGAGGGGCGAGGAACTATGGCTGAAGGCGAAAGATACACGGCGGCGGACGCGTTTACGGACGCGCTTGTCAGGGGCGGCATCGAGCATATCTTCCTGAATTCCGGCACCGACTATCCGGCCCTGATCGAGACATGGGCGAAATACAGGGACCAAGGGCGCGGGCTGCCGCAGATACTGACATGCCCGCACGAAAACGTCGCCATGAGCGCGGCCCAGGGCTACGCGCAGCTGACGGGCCGTCCGGCGGGGGTCTTCGTGCACGTCGATGTCGGCACGCTGAACATAGGCGGGGCGCTCGCGAACGCCTTTCGCGGAAGGATACCCGTGCTGGTGTTCGCGGGGATGTCGCCCTACACGATGGAAGGCGAGCTTGAAGGCAGCCGCGACAACATGATACAGTTCATCCAGAACGTGACGGACCAGGGCGCCATAGTCCGCGAGTACGTCAAGCACTGCGTAGAGCTGCGCTCCGGCGCCAACATCCAGCAGGCCGTATACCGCGCGCTCCAGCTTGCGCGGACCGACGTAAAGGGGCCCGTCTACCTCATGGCGGCCAGGGAGGTCCTGGAGCAGCCGGGCCGCGACATAGGCGAAGTCCCCGTCGGCTGGGCGCCCCCCGCGCCCCTCGCCGTCGAGCGCGGGGCGCTTGGCAGGCTGATCGACGCGCTGCTTTCCGCCAATGACCCCATCGTCGTCACGTCCAGCCTCGGGCGGCAGGAGGAAAGCGTAGGCGAGCTGATCAGGCTCTGCGAAAGGCTGGCCGTGGGCGTCGTGGAGGCGCCGCCCTCGTACATGAACTTCCCCGGCGGCCACGCGCTCCATCTCGGGAACGACGTCCCGGCGGCGCTGCGCCGCAGCGACCTCGTCCTCGTGATCGACTCCGACGTCCCGTGGCTGCCCGCGCTCACGAAATTCCCCGAAGGCAGCCGGCTGTTCTGGATCGACGCCGACCCCGTCAAGGACACCATCCCCCTGTGGAACTATCCTGCGGAGATGTTCATACGCGCGGACTCGCTGACCGCGCTCAGGCAGATCAACGAGGCGCTTGCCGCCAGGGAATGCGACGGGGAGGCCGTCGCGGCGCGCATGGGGCGCTGGCGGGAGAGGCGCGCCGCGCTCAGGGCCCTGCCGGACGAGTCCGCGATCCCGGAGGACAGGATAACGCCGCAGCGCCTGCTCGCCGCGGTCGGGGAGATAGCGGACGAGGATACGATCATCCTCAACGAGACCATAACGAACACCGCCCTCGCCGAGAGCCTCCTGCCGCGCAGCAGGCCCGGCACGCGCTTCCACAGCGAGGGCTCATCGCTGGGCTGGCACGGGGGCGCCGCCATCGGCGCGAAGCTGGCCAGGCCTGACAGGGAGGTCATAGCGCTGACGGGCGACGGGACCTACATGTTTTCCTGCCCGTCTGCGGTATACTGGACGGCGAGAAAGTACGGCACGCCCTTTATGACCGTCGTCTTCGACAACGGAGGCTGGACCGCGCCCAAGATCGCGGTCGCGGGGGCGCACCCGGACGGATACGCCGCGCGGACGCAGAGCTTCTGGGCGGAGTTCGCGCCCGCCTCGCGCTACGAGCTGATCGCGGAGGCGGCGGGCGGGGCCTACGCCGCCTCCGCAAAGACCCCGGACGAGCTGCGAAGGGCGCTGCGGGAAGGGCGCGAGGCGGTGAAAGCCGGCCGCTGCGCCGTAATAAACGCGGCGCTCTGCGGTTCCGACGATCAGCCATGACGAATATTCAAACTGGCTTGCCCGGTTTGAAGCGCGGAGCGCACTCAGATTGTTGAAAAAGGAGCGGACATGCGGCAGGACGAAGTCGAAAAATACATGAAGCTCGACCACAGGGAAAACATCCTCGCGGCGGCGGACAGGCTTAAGGGGGTCATACGGCCCACGCCGCTGATCTACAGCGAGTTCTTCAGCGGCGAATACGGCTGCAACGTGCATATCAAGCCCGAGAACCTCCAGGTCACGGGCTCCTACAAGATACGCGGCGCCTACAACAGGATAAGCAGCCTCGCCCCGGACGCGGCGGGGGCGGGCGTCATAGCCGCCTCGGCCGGCAACCACGCGCAGGGCGTCGCCTTCTCGGCCCATATGCGAAAGATCCCCGCGACCATCGTCATGCCCAGCACGACGCCGCTTCTGAAGGTCAGCGCCACGAAGGCCTGGGGCGCGCGGGTGCTGCTCCACGGCGACGGCTACGACGACGCCTACAGCAGGGCGCAGTCCATAGCGGACAGCGAGGGATCGAGCTTCATCCACCCCTTCGACGACTACCTCGTGGTCTGCGGCCAGGGCACGGCCGGGCTCGAGATACTGGAGGAGCTGCCGGAGGCCGACGAAATACTCGTGCCCATAGGCGGCGGCGGGCTCATAGCCGGGATCGCCCTCATCGCGAAGGCCCTAAAGCCCTCCGTGAGGATAGTGGGCGCGGTCCCGCACGGCGCCATGTCCATGAAAATATCGCTGGACGAGGGCTGCGTAACGCGCCTCGCCTCCGTGAAGACGAACGCCGAGGGCGTGGCTGTCAAGCAGCCCGGCGACCTCACCTTCGCCATAGCGCGGGAATACGTGGACGAGATAGTGGCCGTCACGGAAAAGGACATCATGGAGGCCGTGCTGCTGACCCTGGAGCGCCATAAGCTCGTGGCGGAGACCGCCGGCGCCGTCTCGCTGGCCGCGCTGAAGAAACGCGCCCGCCCAGGCAGGAACATCGTGTGCCTCATGAGCGGCGGCAACATAGACATGGTGACCATCTCGTCCATAATCAACCAGGGCATGATAAGCCGCGGCCGCATAATGTGCTTCTCGGTGGAGCTGCCCGACAGGCCGGGCCAGCTCGTGAAGGTGGCGCAGCTGCTGGCGGAGGCCGGGGCCAACGTGATAGAGCTCGAGCACAACCAGTTCAAGGCCATAGACAGATACTCGAACAAGGTCGTGCTTGAGGTCACCGTCGAGACCAACGGGCACGAGCACATACAGCGCGTTTTCGACGTGCTGGAGGACAGCAATTTTACCGTTTCAAGGATATATTAGATCGCGGCATGGGGATTTGAAAACATGGAAATACTAGGGCTATCATTCTCCCAATTCCTGTCGGGCATACTCTCCATCGTGGTGATGGACCTCGTGCTTGCCGGCGACAACGCCATAGTCATAGGCATGGCCTGCCGCAATCTGCCGAAAAGGCTTCGGCTTAAGGGGATAATACTTGGGACCATCGGCGCCGTCGTCGTCCGCGTGCTGGCCACCCTTGCCATAGTGTGGCTGCTGAAGATCAGCGGGCTTATGCTTGGCGGCGGCCTGCTGCTTCTGTACATAGGCTACAAGCTTCTCGCCAAGACCGTCGGCCACAGCGGCGTGGAGGGCAAGGACTCCCTGCTTTCGGCCGTGCTCACGGTGATAGCGGCCGACGCGGTGATGGGCATAGACAACATACTCGCTATAGCCGGCGCGTCGCACGGGAGCTATCCCATGGTCATAATAGGCCTCGCGATAAGCATACCCATTATGGTGTTCGGGAGCACCGTGATAATAAAGCTCATGGACCGCTTCCCCGTCGTCATAGACATAGGGGCGGCGGTGATAGCCTACACCGCGGGCAAGATGATAACCGAGGAGCCATTCCTGCGGGGCTTCTTCGACGAGCGCCCCGCCCTGAAGTACGCCGTGATGGCTGTGGCCGTGGTCGGCGTCCTGTTCGCGGGCAACATGGCCAAAAGGCGGAAAAAGGCAAGGGCCGAAAATAGCAGCTAGATCGTTACACTCACCTACTTAAATCGAAACTGCTCATACGCCGCGGCAGTTTTTGTCCAGATCGGGTTCTGGGGGCGGTTTTGGCTCCCGGAGCGTACTGCCTGGTACGTGAGGAAGCCAATAATCGCAACCAGGTTCTGAGATGGGCAAAAATGGCGTGGTGGGTGAGTAGTAACCTAGGAGGTGGTTTGCGTGGAAAGCACAACGAAGTTCTACAGCTACGACGACTTTCAGGAGGAGCATCCCGAGATCGACCCGGAGCTGCGCGAGCTCGTCGAGCCCATCGTCATGGGCGCCGACGACGGCATATACGGCTTCGTCATAGGCTATCTGCTGACATGACGCCATAGGGCGGGCATGGACGGCATAGAGGCGAAAGCCTGCGGGACGCGCTCCTGCGGGTTTTCGCTGCGTCTGGGCGGATTGTAACATAAACGCTTTGCTTCGCGCCGCGTTCATGTTACAATGTATGCATACGATGGCTGCATATGGCAGGCGCGCGGGCGCGCGAAGGAGAAACGATGGCCAAGAAGCTTTACAGGTCCCAGGAGAACAAGGTGCTGGCCGGCATATGCGGCGGCATCGGCGAATATTTCAACATAGACCCCGTATTGATAAGGATACTGTGGGTGGTGTTCACGCTCATGGGCGGCGCGGGGATAATCGGCTACATCATCGCCCTGTTCATAGTCCCCAAGCCGCTAAACTGAAGCGGGGCAGGGGCCGCCGATCCCCCGGCGCGGCGGCCTTCGCGCCATTTTTGCCCATCTCAAAGCCCAAGGGGCGCCCGCCCCTGCGGCAATGGAGGCAGGATTGGACATTCACCAGCTTAGAGTGTTTATCACCGCCGCCCAGCACCTGAGTTTCACGGAGGCGGCGAAGCATCTGTACATCGCCCAGTCCGCCGTCAGCCACAACATCCTCGAGCTCGAGAAGGAGCTCGGCGTAAGGCTGTTCGACCGCACGAAAAAGGGCCTGGCCCTCGCGCCGGCCGGCGAGATACTGCTGGTGGAGGCGTTCAGGATCTGCTCCCTTATGGAGGGCGTGTCCGAAAGGGTCAGGACGCTGTCGGAGGGCGGGTCGGGGGAGCTGTGCTTCGGCTACGTCTCGGAGCAGATGATAGACCCCCTCGTCCCCTGCCTGCGCAGATTCTGCGGAAAGCATCCGAACATAGGCATGCAGTTCAACACCTACGACTCGATAACCATATCGCGGCACATAGAGGACAAGAAGATAGACCTCGGCTTCGGGCGCTACGAGAACATCATCAGGCGCGACGAGATAGACTGGCGGCGCCTGTACCGCGACCCCTTCCGGGCCTGCATGGGCAGGGACCACCGGCTGGCCGGCGAGAAAAGCCTGAGCGTGGGCGCCCTGGCCGGCGAGAAGCTCATACTGATGAAAAGGGAGTCAAACCCCGGCATGTTCGACATGGTGCACAAGCTCTACCTCAGCCGGGGTCTGACGCCCATGATACTGGCCGACACAAACGACCAGATGACGACCTTCATGATGGCCCGCCTAGGCATGGGGATCGCCATAAGCTCGAAGCAGTTCGTCGGCGGCTACGACATGGAGGGACTGGTCTCGATACCGCTGACGGACGACGACGCCTTCCACGACGTGGGCGTGGCCTGGGGCAAGAACCCCGCAAACCCGGCCGTGGGCCTGTTCCTTAAGGAGCTGGACGGGTTTCTCGCCGAGCTGCCGGGCGGCGAGATCGAGGTGTAGGCGCCCCCGCCCGCAGAGCAATACCGGCCTCCGGCCCCAAAATGTCGATTGCGCGCCGATTGAATAGCCGCCAAAATGGATGGGACACCGGGCTAGATCGCCGTCCAGCCCCCGTCGACCGGGAGCGTGACCCCCGTAGTATAGCTGGATTCCCTGCATGCGAGGTATACCACGGCGCTCATCAGCTCCTCCTCCCTGCCCTGTCGGCCCATGGGGCTGTAATGCCTCATCACGTCCTTGAAGCCGGGGAGCGTCGCCTCCACGTCCTTGCCGAAGCCGGAGGCTATGTATCCCGGAGCTATCGCGTTGACCGTGATGCCCAGATGGGCCCACTCCGCAGCCAGCCCACGGGTCAGGTTTACGACGCCGCCCTTCGCCGCGATATAGCCGATGAAGGGGGCGAAGTTCGGAGGCACAGGGCCGTGCGTGCGCGTGTTCGTGCCTACAAGGCCCGCGAGCGAGCTGATGTTGATGATGCGCCCGTATTTCTGCCCGATCATGAAGGTGTTGGCGAACTCGCGGGAACACTTGAACACGCCGCCAAGATCCGTGTCCACTATCCTGTCCCATTGCTCGTCGGTAAAGAGCTCCGCGGGGTTCTCGCCCGTCACCCCCGCGTTGTTCACCAGTATCTCCACATGCTGAAACGCGTCCTTGATCTCCAGGGCAGCGGCCCGTATGCTCTCCGTGTCGGTGACGTCGGTCTTGACGCAGACGCATCTGCGGCCCAGCTGCCGTATCTCGGCCGCGACATTCTCCATCATATCGACGCGGCGCGCCATCAGCGCGATATCGGCGCCCTGTCCGGCGAGGGCCTTGGCGAACACAACGCCCAGCCCGGAGGACGCGCCTGTGACGGCGGCCGCCTGGCCGCTAAGATCGAACATTGCCGCACCTCCTTTCCTTTGGTGGCTACACTAGGGGGATATGGCTGAACAGCCATTTAGAAAAAAGCGGAGGAAGGCTTTCTGTCGCCATTCCCCCGCTTCGCCGGATTCCGCAGCCTTCGCTATCTCGGTATTACAGGCAGCGTGAGCACGGACTGGCGCTCGCCGTCCCTGTATATCTTGTGCAGCGTCGTCCGCGCGGGGCAGAGATGCCACATTACGTCGTAGGTCTCGATGTCCGTCGGCACGTCGATGCAGGAAATCTCGAGCTGTATGCGCGTGCCCGTCCTGAACAGGTGCGACATGGGGCGCATCTGTATCTCGTACTCGTAGATCTCGCCGGGGACCGGGTTGTCGAATTTCGTGTAGTCGTGCTCTATCTCCCAAGCCGTGTCGCGGCCGTAGTCGCGCTTGCGCAGCGAGGCCTTTAGCCAGCCCTGGGCCAGCGGGTATATGGCGTCGGAGCCGTATTCGCGCACGTTGACGCGCCAGGTCGTGTCCTTCTGGTCTATGGACGCGTAGAAGCGCACGCGCGGCGCGCCCGTCACCTGCAGGTCCTTGGAGAGCGGCGGCGTTACGTACTTCACGCTGGCGCGCTCCTCCGTGACGAACAGCGGCTGCTGCACGAAGCTGTCGGGCTCGTCGTTGAAGAAGTCCGGCTCCGGCCCGAGCAGGTTCAGGCTGTTCAGGTAGAAGGGCGTGTACGCCGTGTTGCCGAGCGGGAAGGCGTCCGCCGTCTGCCATTCCTCCAGCACCGTTGTGTGGTATTTGACGGGGGGCTCGTCCATTATGCCGGTGTCTATGCCCTTAAGCCAGTAGTCGTACCAGCGCAGCAGCTCATCGTGGTCGCCCTTCCAGGGGCGCGTGCCCATGTCGGTGTAGAAGCGCAGCTTCTTCGGCACGTCCGGCAGGCGGTTGTACACGTTTATCTGCGGCTCCGAGAAGAAGCTGAAGAAGGGGCCGCCTACATAGACGGGGACCTTGATGTTCTTTATCTTTTCGATGAAGGAGCGCTCGCGGTAATACGGCCCGTCGAGCGGGTTCAGCATGAAGTCGAAAAGGATGGGGTTCTTGGTCGGGTATTTCAGCAGATGGTAGAGATAGGGGTACTGGCGCAGATCGGGATCCTCCATCGCCTTCTTCACGAGCTTTTCAAGCTCCTCGGGGGGCGTGGAGACCTGCATGGCGGAGCGCACGCGATCCGTTATGGCGTAGCCGCAGCGCGCGGGGTAGGTGCCGGTGTACAGGCCGTACAGGAAGATGTTCAGGACGCCGCCCTCGTACTGGCCGTGCTTGTACAGATCGTCGCCGTAGATCTCCCAGGGCGCGATGCACTTTAGGTGCGGGGGCGCGGCCGTGGCGAGCTGGAGCTGGGCGTTCGCGAAATAGCAGATGCCGGCGCCTCCCACGCCGCCGTCGCACCAAGGCTGCGCCGCAAGCCATTCGCAGATGTCGTAGCCGTCCTCGCCGCGCTCCTGCCTGTTCATCATGCCGTCGTGGTAGCCCTCGCTGTCGCCGAGGCCGCGGAAGTCCGCTATCGCGTAGGCGTAGCCCCGCTTCGCGTAGTAGTACGGGTCGCCGGACTCGACGGAGGCCTCGAATATGGACTTGCCGAAGGGCTGGGGCGGCGACTCAAAGACCTGTGCGTCCTTGCCGTAGGGCGACTGCGCGAGCAGGGCGGGGTAGGTCCCCTCCGCGTCGGGCCTGTAGACGTCCACGGCCAGCTTTATGCCGTCCCTCGCGGGGACCATGTAGGTCTCCCTGATGACCTTGTACTTGGGTTCTGACGCGCTCATCTGTTTCCTCCTTCAAAATTTCCGTAACCGCGACAAGAGCTTCGGACGGTCGGGCCGCGCTCCGCGCCCCGGCTTTGGGCAGGCCGGAACCGGGCCGGGGCCTTCGCAAAAAAAAGTGTCCCGCTGCCATAAGTATACAGCAAACGCCGGCCGCGCTGAAGCATAAGAATCAGATGGGGCAATCGGAATTTTTTATGGCGCGGCCCGTGCGCCCGGCAGCCGCCGTCAATAGTGTATGGAGCCGCCGTCCACGTTTATGTTCTGCCCCGTTATGAAGGCGCTGTCGTCGTTCAGCAGGAACCACACGGCCCCTACGACGTCGGTAGGCTCCATCGCGCGCTTCACCGCGCGGGCCGCTATGTTGTCCTCGTAGTTCTTTTTGAAGGATTCGGGGTCGCCGGCAAGGCCCTTCGAGGCGTCCGTCATCGTGTAGCCCGGCGTTACGGAGTTCGCCCTTATCCCGTATTCGCCCACGTTGCGCGAGATGCTGCGGGTCAGCGCCCATACCGCCCCCTTGCTGGCCACGTAGTGGGCGAAATAGGGGTTGCCCTCGAATATGGAGGCCGACGATATGTTCACTATCGAGCCGCCCCCGCGCTTCTTCATGTACGGCAGGGCGGCCTTGCTGCACAGCCACACGCCCTTTACGTTCACGTTGAAGACCAGATCCCAGTCCTTCTCGTCTATCTGGTCGAAGGGCGCCATCTTCAGCCCGGCGTAGATCGCGGCGTTGTTGACGAGCCCGTCTATCCCGCCGAGCTCCGCGTCGGCCCTGGCGCACATGGCCGCCACGCTGTCCCCCTTCGTCACGTCCGCGCTTATGCCGACGCACTCGCCGCCCGCCTCCCGTACGAGGGCGACGGTCCCCGCGCAGTCAGCCAGATCGACGGCGGCTATCGCGGCGCCCCTTTTGGCGAAGCTGAGCGCGAAAGCCTGGCCGAGGCCGCCCGCCGCGCCCGTTATGACGATGTTCTTTCTGCCTTTGTCCATATGCGTTTTCCCTTCCTGCAATGCGCGACAACGGGTGTGCCGCCCGCTGGCCCCGGCCGGCGCCTGTCCGGCGCCTGTCCGGGCCTGTCCAGGGGGCAGCGACACAGCAGGGACAGGGCGCGCGGCCCCGTCCCTGCGTTTTGTCCAGTCCGGTTCAGTCCAGTCCTTTGTCCTGCGTGGCCGAAGGCGCCGCCCTTATTCCTTCGCGTCGGGATCAGGCGGGATGACCACCTTCTCCTGTGGTTTGCCCTTGTAGTTCTTGTTGTAGCCTATGAATGATATGGCAAGCAAAACGACCAAGAAAACGCCTACGCATATCGCTATGCCGGCATCCTGTAAAGCCATACTGTCCTCCTTTCCTGGGCTGTGGGAACAGCCCCCGCGCGCCTAAAACGCAGCCTCAGTCCCACCAGCCCTTGGCGCCGCTGGCGAACTTCCATATCAGATGGATGATCCCGCAGCACACGAGGGCGGAGACGAGCTGCCCGATAATGACCAGATTCAACCACATAGCTTACCTCCTTGCCTACGCCAGACGCTCCTCGGCCGCGCCGCTGCGGGCCTCTTTCATTATCTTGCGGAAGGACCTCTTGTCGCCCTTGCCGCCTATGATCAGTGGGATCAGCAGTCCGAATATGAACGAAACGAGGACGACCGCCCAGGTGGTGTCGTTGAAGGGGTACGGCACGTTGTCCACGGGCGCGAAGGTCCACACGAAGGCGACCACGTAGCTGACGATGAGCGTTATGTACACCAGCGTCTTGTTGATCGCGATGAACATGCCCGTGATGTAGCAGAAGAACAGCGGGATGTTCAGCATGAAGCAGAAGAAGAACACAGGCATTATGACCGGCAGCCAGAGGGCCATGATCAGGCAGACTATGGCATAGATGAATATGCAGACCCGCGTGATCACGAGCTGCTGCCTGTCCGACATGTCCGGGATCAGCGCGTCCTTGATGATGTTCGTCGTCATCTGCTGGGCGGAGCCGAGGGTGATGGACGCCGCCGTGGAAAGGGTCGCGGAGAGCAGCGATATCATCAGCAGGCCGATCAGGGGCTTGGGCAGCATCATGAGGGCCGCCACGGGCACGATGAGCTTGCCGACCTCGTCGGGCGCTATGGAATTGAGGACCGCCGGCACGGCGAAGGCTATGACGCCGATCAGGACCCAGGGCACCGCCGACATGGCGTTGACCGCGGACGCGAGGTAGACGCCCTTGCGGATGTCCTTCCTCGACTTGGCGGCGAAGAAGGGCAGGTTGTGCCCCTGCGAGACCGTCAGCGCCGTCAGGTGGAGCAGGGCGACGGGGATGATGATGCTTATCCACGTGTTGGCCGTCCCGAGGCTGGAGAACTGCGACAGGTAGCCCGACATGTCCTGATTGGTGTAGTAGGCCGCTATGCCCTCGAGGCCGGGCTTGTCGCCGAACATGTAGTTCTTGCCGAGCCACACGACCACGCCTATCACGGCCGCGAAGGACCCGACTATGAGCATTATCGAGTTGACGATGTTGATCCACGCCATCTGCAGGAAGCCGCCGAAGAAAATATAGAGTATTGCGAACGCGAAGGCGATCAGCACAGCCCAAGGCTTAAGCGGGACAGCCCCGCCCGAAAGCGTGAAGATGGCGACGCCGGTCCCTATCAGCTCCGCAGCGATGATGCCCGACTGGGACGAGACCGACACGCTTGCGTGGAACCAGCTGAATCCCCTCCCGTACATGGCCTTGGTGATCTCGGGAAAGGTCTTGTAGCCCGTGCTTCTCGCGAGCGGGCCCATGAAAAGCATCATTATGGGAAGGAACAGGGCGCCGACCGCGACCGCCCATAGGAGCGCGCCGCTGCCCATGCCGCCGACCGTGCCCATCTCCCAGAGGGACATGGAGTGGCCGGAGCCGAGCGGGATCAGCACGAAGGTGCAGGTGACGAAGATCCAGCTCATGCCGCCGGAGCTGGCGGCGTTGGTGAAGTCCTGCGACGTCTTTACCCTGCGGCTGGTGATGATCCCCGCGCCGATGATGAGGACGCCAAAATAGATAAGTGCGACGGCTAGTATCATACTCTTTCCTCCTTTGTGTTTGCGCCGCGCCCCCGCCGAACGCGAAGCGGCGGGGGCGCGACGCGTCTTGGCGAAAGATCCGCCACGCGTCGGATTTGTCGGGGCAGTATGACAGGACCGGACTTCGGCGCGCCAGCAGCCCGCGCCGTTTATCAGTAGATACAGCGGGCGTATCGACCAATCGATCTGTAGGTTGCTGCTCACCCGCCACGCCATTTTTGCCCATCTCGGAACCTGGCTGCGATTATTGGCTTCCTCACGTAGCTTCTAGTACGCTCCGGGAGCCAAAATCGCCCCCAGAACCCGATCTGGACAAAA
>JAISXZ010000089.1 GCA_031270275.1 Eubacteriales Family XIII. Incertae Sedis bacterium
TGCGCCCCGGCTGCGTTGCCGGAACCCTTGAATACTACAAGTATTCGCGGAACCCGGCGCCTTGCCGGGACACAAAATTGCTGCGCCAACTGCACACTTTATTTTTTAACAGTTCCTAACCGCAACAATCTGAATCCACTCAATCTGCGGATGCCGATCCTTCATTCACAGGATCTTCTCCGTTCGCGACGCGCGCAATCTGTCAGGGCGGGCAAGTGGCAGCGTAACCACGTCAACAGGCAGGCCGAGCGAGCGCGAAAGCTCCTCCCGGAAACCCATAACCCTAAATATTGACGGCACGGGCACGGCAAATCTAACGAGGAAATCCGCATCGGAATTTTCGTTTGCCGTACCGTCCGCGTATGAGCCGAAAAGTTCAAGGCTCACAACGTCATATTTCTTTGCGAGGGGTCTGGCCCTATCACGTATCGTTTCAAGAGTAAGCACATTTTTCCGCCTTTGGGGAACCGCTAAACCCCCTGCCCGGAGCCATCATCCGGCGAGACAATGTCGCCCAAGCCGGGATCATTGGGATCAGTATCCCATCTGTCATTGTATCGGAAGTCATTCCCTGTATTATACGGTGGATCCGCAGGGGTTAAATCGATCTGCCCCCGGCCTTTACCGAAAGAACACCACGCCGAAAACCCCGTTTACGAATATATAGCGCGGGGTTCGTATGGGGTTCGGATATTGGATAAATTGGCGGAGAGGGCGGGATTCGAACCCGCGAAACGTTTCCGTTTACCCGCTTTCCAGGCGAGCGCCCTAAGCCAAGCTAGGCGACCTCTCCACGCAGCGCGGCGGCCAGCGCCCCGGCGCCGGGCCGGGGATGCGGCAATCCGGCCCAAGCCGCCCGACGGACGGGGCCGGCCTGCGCCTCATTGGCCGCGAGAAATACAGGATACCACATATCCAGGCCTATTTCAAGGGAAAGTCTTCAAAACACGCTCTTTATTATATCAAGGCCGGCCACTATGTTCCCTATCATCGTGCCTGTGTTTGCCATTATGACTATGAGTATTATGCGCAGGAAGCGGTTCCGAAAGAAGCCTTTCAGGCTCAGTATCACCTCCGGGACGGTCTCGATGTCATCGACCGTGGGCCGCCTTATGTAGGCCTCGACCAGCCCCGAGAACCAGCCGCAGGCGAGAAGCGGGTGGATCGCCGTGAAAGGCGCCACGACCAGCGACGTCAGCACGGTAAGCGGATGCCCGAGCGCCAAGGCGGTGAATATGGCGGCAAGCGCGCTCGTCCACACCAGCCATGTCCTTATCTGCTCGAAGCCCACGGACGCGCTCTGGAAGAAGGCATAGGCTATCAGCGCCACCAGGGCCGCGGGCAGCAGCCAAGGGAGTACCCTGCCTATCGGCGACGCCGGGGGCACCTCGGATATCGCGGCCATGTCCTGCTCCTTGAACAGCTCGGATTTTACGCCCGGCACATGCGCCCCGCCCAGCACGGCGACGACCTTCCTGCCGGGTGCGTTCTTTATCATGTTGGCAAGATACTGGTCGCGCTCGCCTATCAGTATGCCGCTTATCTTGGGGAACTGCCTGTGTATGTCGCCCATGGCGGCCTCGAGCATGTCGTCCTTGAGCATGGCCTGGAGATCCGCGTCCGTTATGTCTTCGCCGTCGTCGAACGAGAAGACCAGGCTGTATATGAGCTTCATCTTCTCTACTATGCCGAGCTTGCGCCATATGCGCAGGAAGGTAATCTGTATCTTGCGATCCGCCAGCACCAGCTCGGCGCCGGCCTCCTTGGCGCTCTCTACGCCCTGTATCATCTCCTGGCCGACCTTGGTCTGAAGCTTTTCGGCCATCTTCCTCTGGTAGGAGCTGAGTATCAGGTTCGCCAGCAGGAAACCCACCTTCTTGGACCTTATGACCTTCGTTATGTCCGTGCGCTTCCAAGCCTCGGGATCCTGTATGTTCCTGTATCTGTCCTCGTCCAGCTCGACGCACACGCTGTCCGGGCGCTCCTCCTCTATCGCGCGCTTTACGAGCTCGACGCTCTGCTTGGAGACATGCGCGGTCGCAAGCAGTATTATCTCCTTGCCGCCGCAGTCGATGCGCGTCACGTTTTCCCTGCCGGACAGCAGGGGGGCGTCCAAGGCGGCGCCCCGCGCGGGGACATCCGGGGCGTCCGGGGCGCCGCCCCGCGCGGGGGCGTCCGGGGCGCCGCCCCCGCCGCCCCTGAGTGTATCGTCAAAAGCCAAAATGCGCCATCCTTTCGGTCTTGCCGCCGGGCGAGGCCCAGGCCCGGCGCCGCGCGGCTCAGGGGCCGCCGGCCGAGCCTGCGGCCGCGTCCTGCCCGCCGGCCGGCGCTTCGTCCTGCCCTTCGGCCGACGCCCGCGAGAGCTCCTCCACGGCCGGCAGGCCGGCGTTCGCGTTGTTGATGTCGTGCGCGCGCAGCGAGATGACAAGGTGCTCGCGCGTCTTTTCGTCCTGCAGGTCCACGCCGGTGATATCGCTTATCTGCTTCATGCGGTAGTACAGCGAGTTCCTGTGCAAAAACAGCATCTCGGCCGCCATCGCGGTGTCGCCGGCGCACTTCAGCAGCACATGGAGGGTGGAGATGAGGTTGCCCCCCTTCTCCGCGTCGTGCTTCAGAAGCATGCCTATCGCCGGATGGCATATGGACCTGCGCTCCTCCTCGCCGCCCAGCCTGTCGAGCAGATCGTAGCCTATGATCTCGTCATAGCCGTACACGAGGGCGCCGGGATAGGCGAGCGGGCCGAAACGGGCCGCAGCCTTGGCCTGGGCGTAGTAAAGCGGCATGTCCTCCAGCCTGTCGAAGCTCAGCGAAAAGCCTATGATCGAGCGGTAGCGCCTCAGAAACTCGTTGCTGAGCCGCAGCACCTCCTTGCGGGCGTCGCCGCCGGGCCGGTCGCGGGCTATCAGGATTATGTCCGACTCGTCGATTATGGAGCAGCAGTCCTGCATGTTCGCCGAGAACAGGTCCACCATCCTCGAAAGCAGGAAGCCGTCGCTCGACGCGTCGCTGCCCGTGTCCAGGAGCGCTATGAAATAGCGGCTGCTGTCCGCGAGGCCCGCCTGCTGGAATATGGCCCGCATCAGGTCCCTGTCCGTTATCCGCCGGTTGAAGACGCCGAGGAAAAGGTCGTTGTTCAGGCGCTTCTGCCTGGACAGCGCGGTGCGGCGCCGCTTCGCCATAGCCACGGACAGTATGAGCGTGAAGCGCTCGCATATGTCTATGAGCCCCTCCGTGAGAGGGGTCTCGAGCTCGATGACGGACAGAAAGCCGACGACCTCCGCGTTGGCCTTTATCGTGCTGTACACGGTCCTGTGGGCCAGGAAGTCGAATATATGCACCATGGGGCGCGGCGATATGAAATCCGACTGCCAGGCCACCGGGCTCACCAGCATGGTCGATACGTACTGCGCCGAGTGATAGCCGTTCTTCTGGACGAAGGCGTACTCCCCGTCGAAGAAGTCGCTGTCCAGGTAGGTCTCGATCTTCGCGAGCGTCTGGTAGCTCGAATCGTCCACGAGCATGGGGTTTTTTATCACGGTATGGCTCAGCGCAAGCAGCTGCGCCAGGCCGCCCCCGGAGGCGATGCACTCGTAGAGGCCGCTTATCCAGCCGTTGTACACGGAAAAGCAGCCCTGCACCGCCGAAAACAGCCGGTAGGCGTCGCAGTCGGCCCGCACAAGGCAGTTCGCGGCGTCGTCGGGCAGGGCCGGGAGCTCCGTGCCGGAGGCCGTCGCCAGGCTCAGCCCCTTCGACAGGACAAGCCCCGCAAGCCCCGCAGGCTCGCGGGGGGCGTAGTACAGGAAGGCCGCGTCGAAATCGCTGTCCGCGCGCGCGAGGCGGAGATCCCTGAAGGCGAGCCTGGTGTTGCCCTCGATCGCCGCCTCTATGCCCTCCCCTGCCAGAAAGTCGCGCAATATTTCCGGCGTGACTACCATAGACCCTCCTGTCTTAGGACACTGCCATTGTCCCGTCCCGGCAAGCCTTTGGAGCTTTGGGAAATATCACAAAAATGGCCGCAATCGGCTGTGGCGTCTCACCTTGCTATATAGTCCCCGTGTCTGTACAATTATAATTATAGCATCTTCGCCCTATATTGCAAGCGGTATTTCGGTTTTGGGCCGGGCGGCGCGCCGCCCGGAGGGCTAGCATCCCCTGCAGCGTCCGAGAAGAGGTTTGGAAAGGATTGGTGTTGGTTATGGATCTGAAGGGCACCGTCGATAAGCTCATGTTTGGCGGCACCATGTTCGCTCTGGACAAGACGATCAATCTCATCGCCGCCACTTTCCCCGAATTCAAGAAGGAGGTGGCCAAACGCAACATAAACGTCCAGGTGAAGCTCAGGGACAATTCGTTCGGCCGTTTCTTCGCCTTCAGGAACGGCTCGGTCAGGGGCAAGGCCGGGATACTGCCGGGCGCGGACGTCGTGATGCAGTTCGAGGACTGGGAGACGGCCCGCAAGCTCACCTTCGTGATCCGCGACCAGATGGCGTTCGTGAACGCGGCAAAGACGGGCTCGCTCGTGCTTGAGGGGCCGGACGACGATTCCGACTGGTTCTCGTCACTGCTCCTGAAGGTCTTCGCGGCCCCGGTGATCTACGGCAAGGCCTACGGCACGAAGATGCCGAACGGCGAGATGCGCTACGTGAACGGCAGCAACGGCGGCCCTGTGTTCGTCTACGTGAGGGACGGCCGGATAGTGCGGGTCACGCCCATCGACTTCGACGACAAGGATCCCGCGCCCTGGACGATAGAGGCCAAGGGCAAGAGCTTCACGCCGCCGAGGCGGGCGACGGTATCGCCCCACACCATGGCCTGCAAGTCCCTCGTCTACTCCCCCGACAGGATACTCTACCCGATGAAGCGGAAGGGCTTCGACCCGGACGGCGACCGCGACTACGAGGGCCGCGGCGTCTCCGGCTACGAGCGCATCAGCTGGGACGAGGCCTACAGCATCGTCTCGAAGGAGATAATAAGGGTCCGCCAGGCCTACGGGCCCGGCGCCGTGTTCCACACCTCGGGCAGCCACCACACCTGGGGCAACGTGGGCTACTACACCAGCATAACGCGCCGCTTTTTCAACTGCATAGGCGCCACGCTCGACGCCCGCAACCCCGACAGCTGGGAGGGCTTCGCCTGGGGCGCGGTGCACCACTACGGCGGCAGCGCGCGCAACGGAGGCGCCGAGTACTACAACACCGTCGAGGACTGCATGCAGCACTCCGAGATGATCGTGTTCTGGTCCGCCGACCCCGAGGCGACCAGCGGCGTCTATGGCGCGGCGGAGGGGACCGTGCGCAGGGCCTGGCTTAAGGAGCTGGGCATAGATGTCGTCCACATCGACCCCTTCTTCAACTGCACGGCGCACTTCACGGGCGGGAGGTGGATCGCGCCCAGGCCGGGGAGCGACACGGCCATCGCGCTCGCGATAGCCTACGTCTGGATCACGGAGGGGCTGTACGACAGGGACTACGTGGCGAAGCGCACGCACGGCTTCGACGTCTGGGCGAAGTACATCCTGGGCGAGGAGGACGGCGTGGCAAAGACGCCCAAGTGGCAGGAGGCGGAGACGGGCGTGGAGGCGCGGGTCGTGGCCGCCCTGGCGCGCGAGTGGGGCTCGAAGCGCACCTACCTCGCGGCGGGCGCGCTGCATTCGTTCGGCGGCGCGGGCAGGACCGCCTACGGCACCGAATGGGCGAGCGCCATGGTCTGTCTCATAGCCATGCAGGGCTGGGGCAAGCCCGGCGTCAACTTCGGCTGCCTGCAGCACGGCACCCCGCTCGACACGCACTTCTATTTCCCCGGCTACGCAGAGGGCGGCATGTCCGGCGACTACATAGCCACGGGGGCCGGCGTCCACGTCTACAACCGCATGCCCCAGAGCCCCAGCGTCAACTCGAACCAGCAGATGATCCCCCGCGTGCGCATCCCCGAGGCGATAATGGACAGGAAGGCCGAGGCGCATATAGCCGGCGTATATTCGCAGAACTCGCAGTTCCTGACGCTGAAATACCCCCTGCCCGGACACAACCCATGCAGGATGTACTACAAGTTCGGCGGCTCCCACATAGGCACGCAGCCCAACTCCAACCGCTTCGTCAACATGTACCGCTGCGACAGCCTGGAATTCGTCGTGAACCAGTCCATATGGATGGAGGGCGAGACCCGCTTCGCCGACGTGATACTGCCGGCCTGCACGAACTTCGAGCGCTGGGACATAGCGGAGGCCGCCAACTGCGGCGGCTACATCGAGAAAGCCTACCTGCAGAACAACTACCGCGTCATACACATACAGCACAAGTGCATAGAGCCCCTGGGCGAGTCCAAGCCCGATTTCGAGATATACTCGGAGCTGGCCAACCGCCTTGGGCTTGGGCAGATACTGAACGAGGGCAACACGGACTACGACTGGGTGCAGCGCGTCTTCCAGGCCAGCGACCTGCCCAAGGCCGTAGGCTGGCTGGAATTCCTCCAGAAGGGCTACTACGTGGTGCCGCCGCTGCCCAGCGACAGGCGCGACCCCGTGGCCTACAGATGGTTCCATGACGCAAGGAAGAAGGACACGCCGGAGCTGACGCCGCTGCCCAGCGAATACTACGGGCGCTACGGCGAGGGCCTGCAGACGCAGACGGGGCTGTTCGAGTTCGAGAGCGAGACGCTGAAACGCTTCGCGCCCGACGACGACGAGCGGCCGCCCATAGCGAAGTACATCCGCTCGTGGGAGGGCTACGACAGCGAGGCGCGGAAGGACTTCCCGCTGCAGCTGATATCCACGCACCCGCGATACAGCTTCCACACCATGCAGGACGGGAAGAAGGGCTTCATGAACGAGGTGGTGGAGCACAGGCTGCGCATCGACGGCTTCGACTACTGGATCTGCCGCATGAACCCGAAGGACGCGGCGGCCCGCGGCCTTAAGTCCCGCGACGTGGTGGAGCTGTTCAACGACCGGGGCAGCGTGCTGTGCGGCCTCGAGATCACGGAAAGGCTGCCGGCCGGCGTCGTGCATTCGCACGAGTCCTGCGCCGACTACAGGCCGGTGGGAGAGCCGGGCAGATCGACGGACAGGAACGGCTGCATAAACAACCTCACATCCAGCAGGCCGCTTTCGAAGCACGCGCACGGCATAGCGCCCAATTCGTGCCTGGTGGAGATCCGCAAGTGGGAGGAAAAGGCATGAAAAAGTGGCATATCGTCTTCGACGTGGACAAGTGCATAGGCTGCTACACCTGCCTTCTGGCGTGCAAGGACGAGCACGTCGGCAACAACTGGCTTCCGTACACGGACAGGCAGCAGAAAAACGACCAGAAGTGGATCGTGATGGAGAAGACGGACCGGGGCTCCTACCCCAGGATGGACGTCGCCTACAGGCCGAGGCTCTGCAACCACTGCGGCGCCGCGCCCTGCGCGGCCAACGCGCCCGGCGACGTGATAAGGCGCGACGACGGCGTGGTGCTGCTGAACGCGGCGCGCGCCAAGGACAACCCCAAGCTCGTGGACGCCTGCCCCTACGGCAACATCAGCTGGAACGACGAGATAGGCGCCGCGCAGAAATGCACGCTCTGCGCGCATCTGCTGGACGACGGCTGGAAGGAGCCCCGCTGCGTCCAGTCCTGCCCGCTGAAGGCGCTGCGGGCGGTCAGGCTTGAGGACGAGGAATTCGAGAAGCTGGCGGAGTCGAAGGGCCTCGAGGCGATAATACCCAAATCGTCGGCGCCGAGGGTGTACTACAAGAACCTGCATCGCGTGGACAAGTGCTTCGTCGCGGGCGAGATCGCCTACCGCGACAACGGCACCGAGGTCTGCGCGAAGAACGCCGACGTGCGGCTTCTTAAGGACGGCGTCGAGACGGCCAGGTCCAAGACGAACGCCTTCGGGGATTTCCGCTTCGACGCCATAGCGCCGGGCAGCGGGGGCTACGCCATAGAGGCCGAGATGCCGGGGCGCGGCAGCGCATCCGTGAGCCTGAACGTCGGGGACGCCAGCGTCGATGTCGGCACGGTCTACGTGGAATGACGGCCGGCGGCGCGCAGGGCTATCTGGGCGAGGGCTACGCGCTGATGGAGGAGTTCGGCTTCGAGCCGCCCCCCGCTGAGGAGCGCGACGGCGTGGCCGCCCGCGCTATGGGCGCCCTTGGCGGCGACGCCTCGGCGGACAGGATAGCCGCGGCCTTCCTGTCCTTCTTCATATCGCGCAGGCTGTGCGAGGCGGAGGGCGGGCGCGACGGGGCGCGCGTGCTTCTTAGCGACTACTTCGTAAGCCTCGCCGTGAAGCTGCTGCTGCCGCTTGAAAGCGAATGGCTCCTGGGCGAGATGTCGGCACAGATGAAAAAAAGGGCGGGCGGCGGCGCGCGCCTTCTGGAAAAGTTGGGCATGGACGAATATTTTGACTTCATAGACAGGGCCTGCAGGCTGCACCTGGAGCATTCCAAGGCATGAGCGGCACGGGCGGCATGATCGGCAGGAGCGGCACGGGCGGGGCGTTTTTCAGGGCGGGCGCGCGCCGGGTGGGCGACCTGGGCGCCGCCTGCGAACGTGTGGAGGCGCGGCTCGCCGGCATGGAGGCCCTTTTCCGCGACAGGTTCGCGGCGGAGGGCGGGACGGATATGGACGCCTGCGTCTACGGTGCGCTCATGGGCGGGGGCAAGAGGCTTAGGCCGATGCTGCTCTGCCTCGCGGCGGGCTTCGGGGAGCCTGGGACCCGCGGCGTGACGGGGCTGATGGCCGTCGTCGAGATGATACATACGGCCTCGCTCGTGCATGACGACATAGTGGACGGCTCGGCCCTGCGCCGGGGCAGGCCCACTATAAACGCGCTTAAGGGCGGGCGCTTCGCCGTCCAGAGCGCCTACTACATGATAGCCGAGGCCCTGGACATGCTCAGGGAGAGCGGGCTTCCGGGCGTGCACGGCATACTGGCGGGGATACCCATGGACATGTGCCTGGGCGAGCTGCGCCAGCTGAGCGTCGAGTACAGCGTCGAGCTCCAGACGGAGGAGGATTATCTCGGCCGCATAGAGCGCAAGACGGCGCGGCTGATAGAGGGCAGCTGCCTGGCGGGCGCCAGGGCGGCGGGGGCCGGCGCCGCCCAGGAGGAGGCGCTGGGCGCCTACGGGCTCGCGCTCGGGATGCTTTTCCAGCTGCGCGACGATCTGCTCGACTACGAGGGGGCGGCGGAGGACGGAAAGCCGGCGCTCCAGGACATACGCCGCGGCATATACACCCTCCCCCTGCTGCACGCGGCCAGGGAGGCCTTCGATCCGAGGCTGGCGGCCCTGCTCGGCAAACGGGGGAAGACGGAGGGCGAGCTGTCGGAGATATGCGCGTGGGCGCGCGCATCCGGCGGCGTGTCCCGCACGAAAAGGCTGATGGGCGAATACGCGGGCCGGGCGGCGGCGGCGCTCGCGCTGCTGCCCGAGACGGGCGAAAGGGCCATGCTGGAGGAGATCGCGCTGCTGCTCATGGGCACGTCACGTCTGGAGGAAGGGTAAGGAGGCGGTGGTCTTATGTCGAACGCGAACGAAAAACTGGACGCCCTGCTGGCCAAGGCGGGCGTCCGGCAGTACGACTGCTACCAGTGCGGCAAATGCACCGGCGGCTGCCCCATGGCGCAGGCGATGGACCTAAAGCCGCGGGGGGTCATGCGCTGCGCGCAGATAGGCTCCCTCGAGCGCATACTCAAAAGCAACACCATATGGCTGTGCACGGGCTGCCAGGTCTGCGTGGAGCGCTGCCCGCATGACGTGGACATACCGTCCCTGATGGAGGAGGCCCGCTACGCCGCGTCGGACATGGGCTACGAGCGCCGCGACTCGAAGATACTGAACGAGGTGTTTGTCGCCAACCTCAAGATGTTCGGCAGGAACCACGAGATGCTTCTGGCCGGCCTATACAACATGATCGCCGTTAAGCCGCTCCAGGACATGTCCAGCGTGCCGCACATGCTTACAAACGGGCTTGTCGGCGTCAAGCCGCACGAAACGAAGAACAGCGAGAGCATAAAGAGGATGATAGAGCGGGCGGAGAACCTGTCCAAGATCCGCCTCTAAACGGGGGTTGCTGAAATGAGATACTCCTACTTCCCAGGCTGCTCCATGGAGAGCACGGCGAAATCCTACAGGCTCGCCACGGAATACGTGATGGGGCGCATAGGCGTCGAGCTCGTCGAGATCGAGGACTGGAACTGCTGCGGGGCGACGTCGGCCCACACGCTCAGCGCGGCAATGGGCCTGGCCCTGCCCGCGCGCCCCTTGGCCATGGCCGAGCTGAGGGAGCCGGGGCTCGACATAGTGACAGGCTGCGCGTCGTGCTACGCGCGCCTGCGGCTGTCGATGCACAAGGCCCGCTCCGACAAGGCGGCGAAATACCTGATCGAGAACGTCATAGCGATGCCCTACGAGGCGAAGCGCGAGGTCTACAGCTTCCTCGACGTGCTCTCGGGCGAGGAGGCCGCGGCGGCCATAAAGGCGAAGGTGACGCGCAGGCTCACCGGCCTTAAGGCCGCGTGCTACTACGGCTGCCTGAACGTGCGCCCGGCCGAGGTGACGGGCGCGCCCGACCGGGAGAACCCTATGGCGATGGACAGGATAGTGGGGCTTACCGGCGCCGAGGCCGTGGACTGGGCCTTCAAGACCGAGTGCTGCGGCGCGGCGCACCAGAACGACGCGGCCTCCGTCTCCCGCCCCCTCGTATGGCGCATACTGAAAAACGCGCAGGCGAACGGCGCCGAGGCCGTGGTCACGGCCTGCCCCATGTGCAGCCTCAACCTCGAGATGAGGCAGGGCGGCTACAGGAAGCATACGGGCCTGCCGTCCATGCCCGTGTTCTCGGTCCTGGAGCTGCTGGCCGTCGCCATGGGCGCGTCGGCGCGGCAGATAGCCCTCGAGGCGCACCACGTACCCGCGGCCAAGGCCCTGGCCGCCGCGCTGCGCCGCTCCGGGGGAGGTGTCGCCATATGAGCAGGATAGGCGTTTTCGTCTGCCACTGCGGGACCAACATAGCCAGCGTCGTCGATCCCGACAGGCTGACGCCTGCGGCGAGGGAGATGCCGGGCGTCGTCTACGCGGCGGACTATCGGTACATGTGCTCCGAGCCCGGCCAGCAGATGATAAAGGACTCCATCAGCGAGCACGGGATAGACAGGATAGTCATAGCGTCCTGCTCCCCGCGCATGCACGAGACGACATTCCGCAAGATGCTGAAGGGCACGAGCATAAACCCCTACATGCTCGAGATCGCAAACATAAGGGAGCAGTGCTCCTGGGTCCACGCGGACAAGGGCAGGGCCACGGAAAAGGCGATAGGCCTCGTGCGCATGGCGGTGTCCAAGGTCTCGAAGAACGAGCCGCTCTACGCGCAGTCCATACCCATCACGAAGCGGGCCTTGGTGATAGGGGGGGGCATAGCCGGCATACAGGCCGCCCTCGACATAGCCGACGCCGGGCATGAGGTCGTGCTTCTGGAGCGCGAGCCCTCCATAGGCGGCAAGATGGCGATGCTCGACAAGACCTTCCCGACCCTGGACTGCTCCGCCTGCATAAGCACGCCCAAGATGGTAGACGTGGGCGCGCACCCGAACATAAGGCTCATGACCTACTGCGAGGTGGAGAGCGTGAGCGGCTACATAGGCAGCTTCGAGGTCGCCATAAGGCAGAAGGCGCGCTATGTGAACCACGATATCTGCACGGGCTGCGGGCTCTGCGAGACGAAATGCCCCGTCAAGGTGGACAGCGAGTTCAACCTCGGCCTTTCGAAGCGCCCGGCCATATACAAGCTCTTTCCCCAGGCCGTCCCGTCGAAGCCGGTGATAGACAGCGAGAGCTGCCGCATGCTGAAAGACGGCAAGTGCGGCATCTGCGCCAAGCTGTGCCCGCTGGGCTGCATCGACTACAAGGACGAGGCCAGGACGGTGACGGAGAGCTTCGGCGCGATAATCATGGCCACGGGCTACCAGCTGGTGGACTGGGCCGCCATGTACGGCGAGTACGGCGGGGGCCGCTACAGGGACATAATCTCCGGGCTGCAGTTCGAGCGCACCGTGAACGCCGCCGGCCCGACCGAAGGGCATATACTCAGGCCCTCCGACGGCAGGGAGCCCGAGACGGTCGTGATAGTCAAGTGCGTCGGCTCGCGCGACCCCAAGAAGGGCAAGAGCTACTGCTCGCGGGCCTGCTGCATGTACGCCGCCAAGCACGCGCACCAGATACTCGAAAAGCTGCCCGGCTCGCGGGTGTTCATCTTCTACATAGACGTAAGGACGCCCGGCAAGGGCTACGAGGAGTTCTACGACCAGACGCGCATGGACGGGGCCGTCTACGTGCGCGGCAGGATATCGAAGATATACGAGGAGGACGGCGGCCTTGTGTGCCAGGGGGAGGACTCCCTGCTCGGCAGCCAGGTGCGCGTCCGGGCCGACATGGTGATACTGGAGACCGCCATGGAGCCCTCCCAGGGCATAGAGGGGCTGACCTCCATGCTGGGCGCCGCGCGCGACGCGAACAACTGGATACAGGAGGCCCATCCCAAGCTGCGCCCCGTCGAGACGCAGGTGGGCGGCGTGTTCCTCGCGGGGACCTGCCAAGGCCCCAAGGACATCCCCGACACCGTGTCGCAGGCCTCCGCCGCCGCCGCCAAGGTCATAGGCCTGCTCAACAAGTCCGAGATGGAGACCTCGCCGATGATAAGCGCCGTGGAGCGCGACAAGTGCAGCGGCTGCGGGGCCTGCGTGGGCATCTGCCCCTACAAGGCCATAACGCTTCAGGAGATAGACGACAGGCTGGGCGCGAAGCGCATAAAGAGGGAGGTCGCGAGCGTCAATTCGGGCCTCTGCCAGGGCTGCGGCGCATGCACGGCCGCCTGCCGCACGGGCGCGCTCGATCTGCTGGGCTTCAGGAACGGCCAGATTTTGGAGGAGGTGGACGCGCTATGTCTCTGACGGAGGGCTTTGAACCGAAAATAATAGCGTTTTGCTGCAACTGGTGCACCTACACGGGCGCCGACCTGGCCGGCCTGAACCGCATGAAATACCCCGAGAACGTGCATGTGGCGAGGGTCCCCTGCTCCGGGCGCGTCAACCCGCAGTTCATACTGCGCGCCTTCCAGAAGGGCTGCGACGGCGTAATGGTCTGCGGCTGCCACCCCGGCGACTGCCATTACTCCACGGGCAACTACTTTACGCGCCGCCGCTTCATGCTGATGAAAAGGATGCTCGAGTACAACGGCATAGACCCCGGCCGCTTCCACGCGCGCTGGATATCCGGCTCCGAGGCGGCGAAGTTCAGGGACACCGTCGCGGAGGTGTCGGAGCGGCTGAGGAAGCTGGGGCCGAACACCAAATACCGGGAGGCCCTCCGCGAGGGCGCCGACGCGGGGAAGGGGGGCGCGGGCATATGAGCGACAGGCAGGAAAAGATGCGCCAGAGCGCCGAGAAGCTGCTGCGCGACGGCGAGGTGGGCTACGTCATAGGCTGGGGGGCCACGCGCTTCTGCGACAGGACCACGCCGGTCTTCATAGACAGCCCCGAGGGCGCCGCGTCACTGGTGTGGAACGAGCACGCGGTGAACAGCCTCGCGAAATACCTGCTCGACGACAAGTACCCGGACAAGAAGATAGGGCTTTTTGCCCGGGGCTGCGAGAGCCGGGCCGTGAACAGGATGATAAAGGACAACCAGGTCAAGCGCGAGTCGCTCTACCTCATAGGCGTGCCCTGCGACGGCAAGAGCTCCGATAGGTGCAGGCTCTGCCGCGAAAGGAACCCCCTGGTCTACGACGTCCTGCTGTGGGAGCCGGAGGCGAACGCGGCGCCGGCGGACCGCTTTGAGCGCGTCAGGGGCGTGGAGGCCATGTCGCCCGACGAGAGGTACAGATACTGGGGCGGCGTCTACGACAGATGCATACGCTGCTACGCCTGCAGGAACGCCTGCCCCGTGTGCAGCTGCCGCGAGTGCTACGTGGACATGGGCCGGACGGGCTTCCAGGGGAAGCAGCACAGCCGTTCCGACAACCAGATATTCGGCGTGACCCGGGCCTTCCACGTGGGCGACAGATGCATAGAGTGCGGGGAGTGCGAGCGGGCCTGCCCCATGGGGCTGCCGATAATGGGCCAGACGCAGAAGATGCTGAAGGAGATAAACGAGCTGTCGGGCGAATACGAATGCGGGCTCGACGCGGACAGCGACAGCTTTCTGGGGCGGTTCGACCTCGACGACAAAGACGAATTCATGTAAGGAGGCGGCGCGGTATGGAATTGAAAAAAGACAGGCTCCTGGAAGCGCTCGCGCTTCTTAGGGAAGGCTCCGACGTGGCGCTGCCGCTCCCGGCGGACGACGGCGGGGAACCCGCGTTCAGGCTCTGGGACGGCGTTCAGGAGCCCTTCCTCGGCTCGAACACAAGCCTCCCGCCCAAGGAGCTTCTTTTCCCGCGAAGCGAGGGGATGTACGGCTACAACCTGAAGACGGGGGAGCTGTCGGACATCCTGCCCGAGGCGCGGACGGCGGTGTTCGGCATACGCCCCTGCGACGTAAAGAGCATAGAGAACCTCGACCACGCGTTTTTGGAAAAGGGCTACGTGGACAGCTACTACAGGGCGAGGCGCGACGGGCTGACGACCATAGCCCTTGGCTGTTCCGAGGCCGCGCGCACGTGTTTCTGCGACTCCATGGGCGTGGCGCCGGGCGACGCGCCGGGCGCGGACCTCATGATGAACGACCTCGGGGACGCCTACTCGGTAAAGGCGAACACCGAGAAGGGCGAGGCGGTCGCGAAGCTCTGGGAGGGGCTGCTTTCAAAGGGCGGGGCCAAGGCCCCGGCGGCCCCCGCCTGCGGCTTCAGCGTCAAGGCGGACGACAGCCTTCCGGACAGGCTGACGGCCCGCTTCGACGACCCGATGTGGGACAGCCTGTCCAAGGCCTGCATAGGCTGCGGCTGCTGCAGCTTCATCTGCCCGACCTGCTACTGCTTCGACATAGGGCGCGAGAACCGGGGCGCCTGCGGCACGGCCTTCCGCTGCTGGGACTCGTGCATGTTCTCCGACTACAGCCGCATGGCGGGCGGGCACAACCCGCGCCCCAGCAAGAAGGAGAGGCTCAGGAACAGGTATCTGCACAAGCTGGCGTATTTCAGCCAGCGCTACGGCGCGACGCTCTGCGTCGGCTGCGGGCGCTGCATAGACAAATGCCCGGCCAACCTCGACATAACGAGGGTGATGGACATGATGGAGGGGGTGGACGCGAATGGCTAGGCCAGGCGGCGCGGCGGCGGCCGCGAAAAGGCCCGTCGCGGAGGCGGGCCCCGGCGCCGCCCGCGAGGGCAATCCCCTGCTGCCGGCGATGTGCAGGGTGATAAAGATAACGGACGAGACGCCGGACGTGAAGACCTTCCGCATACAGACGGCGGACGGCGCGAAGCCCTTCGATCCCATGCCCGGCCAGCTCGCCATGCTGTCGGCTATGGGCGTGGGCGAGGCGATGTTTTCCGTGACGGCTAAGGGCGAGGACTGGATAGAGTCCTCGATCAAGAGGGTGGGGCTGCTCACGGAGGCCCTGCACGGCCTCTCGGAGGGCGACATGATAGGCGTCCGCGGCCCCTACGGCAACCACTTCCCGGTGGACGCCATCAAGGGCAGGGACCTGCTGTTCGTGGGAGGGGGCATAGGGCTGGCGCCGGTGCGCTCGCTCATACGCTACGCGCTCGAGCGCCGCGAGGACTACGGCAGCCTCGACGTGCTCTACGGCTCGCGCTCCTACGACGACCTCGTGTTCAAGAGCGACATCTTCGAAAACTGGCCCGCGGTCTGCAACACGCACATAACCATAGACAACGCCGAGGAGCGCTGGGACGGGCATGTCGGCTTCGTGCCGTCCTATCTCGAGGAAAAGGCCTTCTCCCCCGAGAACAGGGTCGTCGTGCTGTGCGGGCCGCCCATAATGATAAAGTTCTGCCTCGAAAGCCTGATGAGGATGGGCTTCTCGAAGGAGAACGTGATAACCACGCTGGAGATGAGGATGAAGTGCGGCGTCGGCAAGTGCGGGCGCTGCAACATAGGCAGCAAATACGTATGCCTCGATGGGCCGGTGTTCACGATGTCGGAGCTCGACGGGCTGCCCGACGAGAAATAGCCTATGGAACGGACATGCAGATTCGGCGCAGGCCCGTGCAAGTCGCCCGCCCGCAGGGGCTGCGCGCGCTGCATGGCCGCGGACTGCGCGAAGGGGCTGAGCCTAAAGGCGGTGATGGAGCTGGCCGCGCCCCACACCTGGGGGGCGAGCGTGGCGCCTGTGGCGTTTGCGGCCGCGATCTCGCTGGCGATGTACGGCAGGTTCTCCGCGCCGCTTTTCTACTCGCTGCTGCTGACGTCCATATGCCTGCAATGCGCCGTGAACACGCTGAACGACTACGCCGACTTCATGAAGGGGGTCGATACGCCGGAGAACTCGACGGACCCTACGGACGCCTCCATCATATACAACAGGCTCGACCCCAAGCTCGCGCTCTGCACGGGCCTGGGCTTCATAGGGCTGGCCTTCCTGTGCGGGCTGTACGCGCTTCTGGCGGCGGGCGTCGAGCTGGCGCTTTTCGGGGCGGCGGGCGCGCTCATAGTGGCGCTGTACTCGTTCGGGAAAAGCCCCGTGTCGTGGCTGCCGATAGGCGAGGCCGTCTCGGGCGTCGCGATGGGCGGCGTCATAAGCCTGGCCTGCGTGTACGCGTTCACGGGCGCGCTCGATTTGCGCGTCATGGCCCTGAGCGTCCCCGTCATGCTGTCCATAGGGCTGATAATGCTCACCAACAACGGCTCGGACATAGAGCGCGACAGGGCCTCCGGGCGCAGGACGCTTCCGGCGCTCATAGGCCGGGACAGGACGCTGGCGCTGCACGCGGCCATGGCGGCAGCGGCGGTGGCGGCAGCGGCGGCGGCGTCTTTCGCGTATTTCCGCCCAGGGCTGGCCCTGCTGCCCCTGCTGGCGGCGATAACGGCCTTCCCCGAAATACGGATAATAAGGGGCGGGCTCGCGCCGGAGGCCCGCGTCGCGTCGATGCGCGACGTCATGAGGCTGCATTGGCGCCTGAGCCTGGCCTATTCGCTTATGGCGGCGTCGGGGCTGCTCTCCTACAGGGAAAGCGAGGCGACGGGCTTCATGAAACAGTTTGCACAGTGGGCAGGCAGTTTGTTTTAAGAAGGAGAGGGGAGAAATGGCGAAATTCATCAAATGGTCGTTCATAATCGTGACGGGGCTAGTCGCTCTCGCGGGCGCGGCCTTTCTGGCAATCACGTACTGGCAGCGGATCCTGTCCTACGCGGTGGCCGC